>DATKPL010000381.1:0-10152 GCA_035524155.1 Rhizomicrobium sp. | reverse complement strand
GATGCCGTTGTAGCGGTCGCGGCTGCCGCGTTCATACATGGTGCGGCCCAGACGCGGCACCAACGCATTCGATATCTGCGCGGTGGTAAGACCGGGATTGAGCTTCATCAGTTCTGCTGCATCGATGGTCTGGCCAGGCACCAAGCCACCTGTGGTCACGCCCGCAGGGACCGTGGCGGGAATTGCCCAGGCGTTGCCGCCGATGGAATCGCAGGTGTTGCCAGCACCGCATTGCGCGGCCGACAGCGCGCCCGGCGTCACCCAACCGGCGTTGCCGTCTTCCCAACCCTTGGTGAAGACCTCGCTATGAACACCGGCGAGACCGATCAGGGCGCCGAATTTGTCACCCCAGGTGTCGCGCGCGATCAGGGCGCCGCGCTCGCCCAGCGTGCTGGCATTGGAATAATCGCTGCCCTGGGCTTCATAGGTGACGTGGAAGCCTTCGTCCTTATAGTCGAAAGGCCGGGCGCTGCGCAGATTGACCACGCCCGCCGCGCCGCCTTCCAGCAGATCGGCGCTCACCGACTTGCTCACCGTCAGCTGGGTGAACAATTCGGTGGGCAGCATGTTCAGGTCGATTTCGCGGTCGTTGTCGGACTGGTCGGTCGCGCCGGTGGAAGCGATGGAAATAGCGGCGCCATTGAGCGTCACCCTGGTGAAATTGGTGCCCAGGCCGCGAATGGACACATTCACGCCTTCGCCGTCGATTTCGCGGCTGATGGTGACGCCGGGGATGCGGTTCAGGGATTCCGCGATGTCGGTATCGGGAAATTTGCCGATATCTTCCGCAAAAATCGAATCGGTGAAGCCGGTCGAGTTGCGTTTGGCGTCGGTCGCGAGCTGCAAGCTCTCCGCGTAACCCGTGACGGTCACGGTCTCGACATTGCTGGCCTCCTGCTGGGCCTGGGCGGGTACAAACAGCGCCGCCGACACCAGCATGCTGGTGCTCAGGAAAATCGTTTTGTTGCGGATGAAGCGGGTCTTCGCCGTATGCATGTCATTCCCTCCCTAATGACGCGCGTCGCTTTATGGTAGCGATCACATTTGCGCCTTGAATAATCCCCTTGTTTGCTTCCGTCAAGATGGGCTTTGGGACCGCTACCGTATTCGGCGTACATTTTCGCGCGAGCGATCAGGCATGCGCGATGCTGCAACGCAAAAATGAAATTTGCCGCGCCTAGACCCGATCGACGACGGGACGGCTCCATAATTGCTGGATTGCCTCCAGGCTATGACGCTTGGTTTCGGGAACAAACCGCAGCACGAACAGGGCCGCCAACAAACTCATCGCAGCGTAAACCCAGTAGGCAAACCCGTGATGGAACATCGCATTGAGCGCGGACGATCCGTCCAGGATCTTGAACGACCATGAGACGAAGAGATTGGCGATCCATTGCGCCGCCACGGCAATCGCCATCGCCTTGCCCTTGATCGAGTTGGGAAAGATTTCGGCCAATAGCACCCAAGTGACCGGACCCCAACTCAGCGAAAAGCCGGCGATATAGGTCACCGCCGCCGCCAGCGGCCAGATATTTTCGACGCCCCGGTCGAACAGCAGTCCCAGCGCGAACATCGAGACCGCCATGATGATGGCGCCTGCCACCAGAAGCGGCTTGCGGCCCCAGTGGTCGACCGTCACCAGCGCCACCAAGGTGAACGCCACCAGGGCGATACCCACCACGATGGTCTGGAACAGCGCGATATTCGTCGAGAAGCCGGCATTACGAAACATCTGTGGTCCGTAATAAAGCACCGCATTGATGCCGATGAATTGCTGGAACACCGACAGCATGATGCCGACAAAGATCACCTTGCCGCCGAAACTGAACAGAGGCCGGGTCTTTTCGACCAGGCTGGCATGGATTTCCGCCAAAGTGAGCTTGGCCACCGCGTCATCGCTGATGCGGCGCAGCACGGCCAACGCCTGATCTTCGCGGCCCTTGAACACCAGCCAGCGCGGCGAATCCGGAACCAGAAGCAGCAGCAGCAGAAAGATCGCTGCCGGTATGGCTTCAGAGGCCAGCATCCAGCGCCAGCCCGTCGTCAGCCCCCAGGATTCATTGCCTTGCAGCGCGATCGCCCAATTGACGAAATAGACCAGGGTAATGCCGGCCACGATGGCAATCTGCTGCAAGGTGACCAGGCGGCCGCGATCGGTGGGCGGCGCGATTTCGGCGATGTACATCGGCGCCAGCATCGAGGCCAAGCCCACGCCGACGCCGCCCAGGATGCGATAAAGGATGAAAGGTGTAAGCGCGGCAGGGCCCATGCCGCCGATCGGGCCCAATCCCAATTCCGGCACTGCCGAACCCAGCGAGCCCACAAGAAACAAAATCGCCGCCGCCATCAATCCGCCCTTGCGGCCCAGCCGATTGGCGATCGGTCCGCCCACGCCGGCGCCGATCACGCATCCCAGAAGCGCACAGGACACCGCCCAGCCCGACAGACTGTCGCGCGCGGCTTCGGAAAGCCCGCGCGGCTCGATGAAATTGTGATCGATGGCGGCGACCGCGCCCGAGATCACTGCGGTGTCGTAGCCGAACAAAAGGCCGCCCAGCGATGCAATCAGGGCCAGGCCTACGACAAGGCGGGATTTGTCTTGCGCCATGATGCGAATTCCCGGTGTTTCCCAACGCTCGAAGTCTCTCGCTTCGAGCCCCAGCAAGCCTAGATGATAGCGATACCAGCGCGCAAGCGATTCAAGGATTGCGCCCTAGTGATTATGGCGGGGCGGCTTTCGCGCCAAGCCGCGATATTTGAGCGCCAGCTCCATCGCCCCACCGCTGTCGAGCTGCCCGACAGTGGCGCGATAAATTTCCTGCCAGGGCGTGGCGCTTTCGGGGATCGGCGGCGGGGTTTCCTTCCGCCGGCGCGCCAGCTCGTCTTCCGCCACCAGCATATTGCATTCACCCTTGTTGATATCGATGCGGATCACGTCGCCGGTGCGCAGCAACGCCAGTCCGCCGCCGGCCGCGCTTTCCGGCGAGGCATTGACGATGGAGGGACTGTCCGCGGTGCCGGACTGGCGCCCGTCGCCGATGGTGGGCAGGCTCTTGATCCCCCGCTTCAGCAACGCGTCGGGCGGCTGCATATTCACCACTTCCGCTGAACCCGGCCAGCCCAACGGACCCGCGCCCCGGATCGCCAGGATGGTGCTCTCGTCGATCTTGAGCGCGGGATCGTTGATGCGGGCGTGATAATCGTCGGAGCCGTTGAACACCACGGCGCGGCCTTCGAACATGCCTTCACGTCCCGGCGCGGACAGATAGCGGCGCCGGAATTCGTCAGAAATCACGCTGGTCTTCATGATGGCGAAATCGAACAGGTTGCCCTTGAGCACCAGGAAACCGGCACGTTCCATCAGCGGCGCGTCATAGGGGCGGATCATCTCGCGATCCGAGGTCTCGCAGCCCCGGATGTTCTCGGCCAGCGTCTTTCCGGTGACGGTGTTCTGCTTCCCATCGATGCGGCCGGCTTTCAGCAGTTCCTGCAGGATGGCCGGCACCCCGCCGGCGCGATGAAACCGCTCGCCCAGATATTTGCCTGCCGGCTGCATGTTGAGCAGGAGGGGAATGTCATAGGCCGCGCCCCAATCGGCGGGCGTGATCTCGAACCCGGCATGACGCGCCATGGCGGTGACATGAGGTTGCGCGTTGGTCGAGCCGCCGATCGCCGCCACCAGCGCGATGGCATTGAGAAAGGATTGGCGCGACAGCACGCGCGATGGCTTCAGGTCTTCGTGGGCCATGGCAACAATGCGCTTGCCGGTTTCATGGGCAATTTGCGCGCGCTCGCGATAGGGCGCGGGGATCGCCGCGCAGCCAGGCAGCGACAGGCCCAGCACCTCGGCTACTGCGTTCATGGTCGAAGCCGTGCCCATGGTGTTGCAATGGCCGATAGAGGGCGCCGACGCGGTGGCGAGAGCGAAGAATTCCTCTTCGGTGATTTCGCCCGCGGCCAGTTTCCTGCGGCTCCGCCAGATCACGGTGCCTGACCCCACCAGCTCGCCGTCATGCCAGCCATCCAGCATCGGCCCTCCAGACAGAACGATGGCGGGAATATCAACCGCGCTGGCTGCCATGATCGCGGCCGGCGTGGTCTTGTCGCAGCCGGTGGTGAGCACCACCGCATCGATGGGATAGCCGTACAGCAACTCGGTGAGCGTCATCGCCGCCAGGTTGCGATCGATCGCGGCGGTGGGACGGCGGCAATTCTCGAACATGGGGTGGGTTGGGAATTCGATGGCGATGCCGCCCGCTTCGCGAATGCCCTCGCGTACCCGCTTGGCCAGTTCGAGGTGATGGCGGTTGCAGGGATTAAGGTCGCTGCCCGACTGAGCGATGCCAATGACCGGCCTGCCTGAGCGCAATTCTTCCGGCGTCAAGCCGTAATTCATGAAACGCTCAAGATAGAGCGCCGCCATGTCGGGACGCCCCGGCGCATCGAACCAATCCTGGGAACGGAAGCGTTTCTTGTCAGCCATCGCGCATCGCGTGTTGCGGCAGGCCCGGCGTCTTCACTTCGAACCGGAACAGGCCCCCCGCCAATGGTTGCGCCATGCGGGCCGTTTTATCCAGCCCCTTCCATGCCGTGGTGGCGTAGGCAGTTGTCCCGGCAAAGGCGAGTTTGGTGACATTGGCGACAGGAAAGCGCACATCCGACAAAAGCGCGCCATCCGGCGCGTAGCGGCGGGCAGCCCATCCGCCGAACAAACCAGTCCACAGGCAGCCTTCCGCATCCACGGCGGGACCGTCGGGATAACCCGCGCCATCCTCGATGCGGACAAGAACCTGTTTGTCGGACAGCGTGCCGTCTTCGCTTACATCGAAGCGATAGATCGTCCGCGCCAGCGTATCGGTGTGATAAAGGACGCGGCCGTCCGGACTGAAAGCCGGGCCGTTGGTGATCACATAGCCATCGTCCATCGCTTTTGGGCCGCCGGAATCGAGGCGATAAAGCACTCCGCTCGCATCCATTTCGGCGTCATCCATCGAGCCGAACCAGAGCCGGCCCTTGGGATCGACCGCGCCGTCATTCAGGCGGTTGCCCAGCCGGTCCGGCTCGACCGGTTGGAGGAAACGCAGATCGCCGCTTTCCGGATCGAAATGGAAAAGCCCCAGCTTGGCGCCAACCAGAAATCCGCCGCTCCGGCAGGGCGCAAGAAAACCCGGTGCCATGGGCGCTTCCCAGCTTCTGCCCTGGTGGGTACGGGGATCGAAGCCATGAATGCGATCCTGCTTGATGTCAGTGAACCAGAGCACATTGTTCCACCAGAGCGGGCCCTCGCCCAACTCGGCGGCGAGCGGCCAAACGCATTCCGGCTGACCCAGCGGCGTTTTCAACCCCAGCCCGCGTCGATCCAATAATTGTGGCCGGTGCACATGCTGGCATCGTCGGACGCCAGGAACATCACCAGCGATGCCACATGCCCGGGTTCAAGCCGGGCTTTCAGGCATTGTTGCTCGACGATCTCGTTTTCGCCCTCGCGCGTGTACCAGCGCATCTGCCGTTTGGTCTTCACATTGCCGGGCACCACGCAGGTGACGCGGATATTGTCGGAGCCCAATTCGCGGGCCAGCGCCTTGGTCATGCCCTCGATCCCCGCTTTGGCTGTTTCATAGAGCACCATGTCGGGCAGACCCAGATGCCAGGAGATCGAGCCGAAATTGATGATCGCGCCGCCGCCACGTTCTTTCATGCCCGGCGCCGCCGCCTTGGCCGAAAACAGCATGTGGCGCAGATTGACCGCCATGCGGTCGTCCCAATAGGCGGGGGTCACGTCTTTCAGATTGTGACGATCGTCATTGGCGGCATTGTTGACCAGGATATCGACTGGGCCGGTCTTCTGGAAGAACCTGTCCAGCGCGGCAAGATCGCAAAGATCGACATGATGGAAATCGGGCGCGATGGGCGCGTCCTTGAGGCTTGCCACCAACTCGCGGCTTTCCTGCTCGAGGATATCCAGGAAAATCACTTCCGCGCCCTGGCGGGCAAAGCCCGTGACCAGGCCGGCGCCGATGCCGGACGCGCCGCCGGTGATCACGACCCGCTTTCCCTTCAAACTGGGATAAACGGCTGAGGACATTCCACTTCCTTCCTCGGTCACCAAGCTTTTGGGGACAGATCCAGCCCGTGAAGACAATGTTTCCATGGCCGGCGGCCACCCCGCTACGCTACTCGTTACCAGATTTATGGTTGCGCTAACAATAGCAGTCGCGGCGGTCTGTCAAGTCCGGGCCTAATTCGGACGTTTGCGTTTGCGTGGATTTTTGATCTTGAGCGACGAGGATTCCCGCTCGATCAGGGCGAATTTCAGAAGCTTGTGCATCACTTGTTGCGGCGCCCCGGAGCGCTTGCGGCGAATTTGCTCGAGCAGAAGCATCACCGCCTCACGCGCCATTTCCGCGATCGGCTGGCGCACGGTGGTAAGTTCGGGCCAGACCGCCGTGGCAAGCGGCGTGTCGTCGAATCCGGCGATGGCGAGATCGCCCGGCACATCCAACCCAAGCCGATGCGCCACCGCCATGGTCGCCGCCGCCATGTCGTCGTTGGAGGCAAAGATCGCGGTCGGGCGCCAATCGCCCTTGAGCAGGCTTTCTGCCGCGGCAAGACCCGAGCGATAGGTGAAATAACCTTGCGCCACCTGCTCGGTACCCACCGCAAGACCTGCTTCCCGCATGCCTTCCATATAGCCGCGGAATCGCTGGCCGCTGGCGGTCTGGTTGGGATGACCGTTGATGAAGGCGATTTTGGTGTGGCCCAGCGCCAGAAGGTGACGGGTCATCGCCCGAGCGGCTTCGAAATCATTGATGCTGACGGCGGTCATGCCTGCGCCGGGCCGCCCCGTCGCCACCACCACCGTGGGAATTTCCGCCTCAGCCACGGCTTTCAGCGCTTCCTCGGAATCGCACAAGGGCGGTGGCAGGATGATGCCATTTGTGCCGGCGCGGGTAAGGCGTTGGACGGCCTCGCGCTCGCTTTCCACGCCGTCGCATTTCTCGATGATCAATTGGCAGCCGGAAATGCTCGATTGTTCCAGGCTTCCCAGCAGGAATTCGCTGAGATAGGCCGCGCTGGGATTGGAATAGAGCAGCCCGATACGCACCGCATCCGCACTGGCCAGGCTGCGCGCCGCCAGATTGGGCGAATAGCGCAATGTTTTGATCGAAGCGGTGACCTTGGCGCGGGTGGATTCGCGGACATTGCTTTCGGCATTGACCACGCGTGAAACCGTCATCGGCGAGACGCCGGCGTGCCGCGCCACATCATGGATGGTCACGACATTTCCACTACGCCGCGCGTTTTTTTTGGCCAAGTCCCTTCTCCCGGGGTCAGTGGTAGCAAGTTGACGCTCGAAAGCAAAATGCCGCGTTTTGCGGCCCCGCGCCGGCTTCCGGGGCCGGACCGGGGAAAATGGGGTAAGAGGGCCGGCCCGACCATATCGAGCAGATCCCGGGGAAATCCCGGTGCTTCGAATAATCGGAGCATTTGAACCAATCCTTCCCGGCTCCCTTCATCGTGCCGAAATGCGAGGTCGTTCACACTCCTCGCAAACAGGCAGAAGGTCCATGCATACCATTGTGATTGCATCCCAAAAGGGCGGCTCGGGAAAAACCACGCTGTCCGGCCACCTTGCCGTGGAAGCCTGCCGCGCTGGCGTGGGACCGGTTTCGCTCATCGACACCGATCCGCAAGGCAGCCTGGCGCAATGGTGGAACGCCCGCGCCGCCGAGGAACCGCATTTCGTCAGGGCTGGCGGCTTTGATCTCAAGGATACTCTGACCGAGTTGGAGCGTGCGGGCATTCGCATCGCCGTGATCGACACGCCGCCGGCGATCACGCAATCCATTTCGCAAGTCGTGGCGCATGCCGATCTGGTGATCGTGCCGACGCGCCCCAGCCCGCATGACCTGAGAGCCGTGGGCGTGACCGTGGACATCGCCGAGCGACACAGAAAACCCCTGATTTTCGTCGTCAACGCCGCCAATGCGCGTGCCCGCATCACGGGCGAATCCGCGGTGGCGCTGTCCCAGCATGGCACCGTGGCGCCGGTCATCATCCATCACCGTGTCGACTTCGCCGCCAGCATGGTCGACGGCAGAACGGTGGGCGAAATCGTTCCGGACTCCGCCTCGGCGCGGGAGATCGCGGGATTGTGGACCTATATCCAGGACAAATTGTCCAGGATCGTCCGCGACGCCAAACTGATTCCCGACATGCGTCCGGCAGAATTCGCCATCAGCCCCCTGATCGCGGCGGGCGACGAGGATCTGGCGGCGGAAGAACCGCCCACGTCCAGCGCCGATCCGCGCCTCGACATTCCATCGCGCACGGGCGGGACGACGCCGGCGTTGAAAGCGCCTGATCGCCGTCTGCATGTCTTTGGCCGGCGTTTGACAGGACAGTAACGCGGAGACGCCATGAGACAGGGAAAATTCGCACCCATCACCGCGGCGCTTCTGGCGCGCAAGGGCGAGGCACGGCCCTGGGGCTATGACGGTGCGGAAGCCAGGCCTGAGCCGCATGCCGGATTCTTTTCAACGCCGGGCGCCGTTTGCGAGCCCGCGCACGAGGTGCATGCAAATGACGCGGCGCCACCGCCGGTCGCAATGGCATTCCCGCAGACCGGCGACGGCATACGCCGGTTGACCTTGCGGGTCTCGCAAGCGGACTATGAACGCCTGGGATTGATCGCAGCCAAGCGCGACGTCACGCGCCAGCGGTTGCTGCATCAGATGCTGCATGATTTTCTCGGCAATGCGGCCCATGAATATGGCGCCCAGTGCGGCTGTATTGGCGGGACCTGCCAGCGCCACGGCTAGCCGGGCTCAGCAATGCACGGGCCCTGTCCGGAATTCGTCGGGGCTCAAATGGTCACGAATGGCAATCCTCGTAACCGCGCCGTTCGAGGTGAGAAACCAAACCTTGTCATAAATCATCACTCCGCTGCCCTCAGCGTTCCGGGCGGCACAGATTGGTTGCCCCAGATGGGCGCGAACGGTTTGTTCGGCGCTGCCGACGCGCAGTCCATCCTGCGTATGATACGCCGAGGATGTGGTGGAGATTTCGAACGGTTCGTCCTTGACGAGATCGAAATCCACGATCAGCGCATTGGGTTCGGCCTCCGTCCCATACATATAATATTCGTGACCGCCCTCCCGCTCGGTGCGATTCGGCTCGCCCAATTCCCGAAACAAAGCGCCCTGATCCGCGGGCGCCAATTCGGCCGCACCGATCCGCGTTCCCGGCACAATCACCTTATCGTCTGACAATGGCTGGGCAATCGCAGACAGAGGTAACAGTGCGACCATCATTGCAGCGATAACCGTGTTGGAGAAAAAAAGCCCCACCGCACACTCTCAAAGAGCTCATTCTGCCCGGAATTTGACGACTGTTCCACTCAGCCGTCTTGGGACGTCAGCTCTGCGCGAAGGCCGCAGGCACGATCGCCGCGAACAGCAGCATGGCCGGCACCGACCAGCCATACTGGCGATGGTTCAGAAGGGTCACGACCGAAAAGAACCCGATGATCCCCGCCATCACAAGACCGAGGATCCGCGTCCCCGGAAAAACCAGGAAGACGACCGACAAAATCTCGAGCGCACCGATCACGCGATGAAATTGCCCGTGATAGTGCCACTGGTTGAAAATCCGTCTCACAAGCGGCCCGCCGATCAGATTGGCCAGGCCTGCGGCGGCGTAGACGAGCATCACGACATCGATGGCCCCTTCTTCGATATGCTGGAGCAGCATGATGATCTCCTAGGAAAATGCCGCCAGGGCCACCGCCACAGCCGCGGCGGCGGTCACGGCAGGAATGACCACGCTGCCCCAGGAGCGAAGGCCGGGCGCACGATCTTCCCATGGAAGCTGGCTCAGGGCGCGGGATTGCGCACGGGGAAACATGTAATCGCTCCGCCGGTATTCGGCATGGGCTGAAATGAATTTGGGATGGGTGATTGCTGACATACTGACTGTCCAGAACTTGCACCGTGATATATGGGGTCTGCCTTCTTCGCGCCGAAATGCGGGCGCCGCATGTTGGCCATTCTCTGCGCGAATGTATCGGGTGTCCGCATGGTTATTCCGCCGGCGCAGGGCTGGGAGCGGGGCCAGCCACAACGTGGTGATGGACTTTCTCGGTGCCGGTGA
>DATKPL010000380.1:0-3449 GCA_035524155.1 Rhizomicrobium sp. | reverse complement strand
GTTCAACCCTCCCTCAAGGGGAGGGTATAGCCTTGGCTTCCGCTTTTCCCTGGTGGCGCGGCGCGGCGGTCTATCAGGTCTATGTCCGCAGCTTCTGCGACGGCAACGGCGATGGGCAGGGCGATTTCGCGGGCCTGATCGGCAAACTCGATTACATCGCCAGATTGGGCGTGGACGCGATCTGGCTCTCGCCGATCCATCCCTCGCCCAACCGCG
The DNA here is from genome assembly GCA_035524155.1 of Rhizomicrobium sp. GTDB lineage: Bacteria > Pseudomonadota > Alphaproteobacteria > Micropepsales > Micropepsaceae > Rhizomicrobium. The sequence continues at coordinate 3,233 of DATKPL010000380.1, read as the reverse complement.
ATTGGGGTTATGACGTCTCCGATTATGAGGGCGTGCATCCCGATTACGGCACGCTGGAGGATTTCCAGGCGCTGGTGAAAGCCGCCCATGCACGGGGCCTGAAGATCATTCTCGACGAAGTTCTGGCGCATACCTCGGACGAACATCCCTGGTTCGCGGCCAGCCGTGACGGCGATGTCGCCAAACGTGATTGGTATGTCTGGGCCGATCCAAAGGACGACGGCACGGTACCCAACAATTGGCTGTCCGTCTTCGGCGGGCCGGCCTGGGCCTATCAGCCGGCGCGGCGGCAATATTATCACCACAAATTCCTGCGCCAGCAGCCCAAGCTCAGCTGGGTCAATGGCGGCGCGTGCGAAGCGGCGCTGAAGGTGCTGGACACCTGGCTTGAGCGCGACGTGGACGGTTTTCGTCTCGATGTCGCCAACGCCTATCTCCACGACGCCAAGCTGACCGACAATCCCGCCATCCCCGCCGCGTCTCGCACCAGGGAAGAATGGTCGGCGGCCGCGAACATGCAGCGCCATCTCCATGACTCCAATCTGGAAGAGAACAAGACGGTGCTGGATGTGATCCGGCGCCGCATCGATGCCTTCGAAGACCGCTTCGTGTTCGGCGAATTCTCGGAAGAGTTCGAACGCGCCGGCGCCTATCTTTCGTCCGACAAAGGCCTGCACAGCGGCTACAACTTTGCGCTGCTTGTCGCCACCGATGCAGCCGCCATACGCGCCCATCTGGAGACATTGGCGCGGTACCCCGGCCATTGGCCGTCCATTTCCTTCTCCAATCATGACGTGATCCGCACCGCCAGCCGCTTTGGCGAAGGCTCGGCCAAGGTGATGCTGGCGCTTCTGTTCGCGCTGCGCGGCACCGTGCTGCTTTATCAGGGCGAAGAGTTGGGCCTGCCGGAAGTGGATCTCAGGCGCGACCAGCTGCGCGATCCGGTGGGGGATCTTTACTATCCCTTGTTCAAGGGCCGTGACGGCTGCCGCACGCCGATGCCCTGGGATGCGGGTAAACCCAATATGGGGTTCTCCTCGGGCGCGCCCTGGTTGCCGCTTGGGCCGTCGCATGCTGCGCTGGCAGTTTCGGCGCAGGAGAAAGACTCGAGTTCGACGCTGGCATTCGCCCGCACCATGCTGAAGGCGCGGAAGGAGCATCGGAGTCTCCGCGACGCCGATCTGACATTGTTGGAAGCAAAGCTGCCACTCTTGGCTTTCCGCCGCGGCGAAATCCTTTGCGTCTTCAATCTGGGACGTGCGGCAATGGATTTTGCGCTGCCACCCAGAGTCTTCGGCCTGAATCTTGGAACAGGCGAGGCGGTGCAAAAAAACGGATCGCTCACCCTTGGACCGCTAAGCGCCTGGTTCGGCCGCCTCTAGCACGTCCAACGCTTCGAGCGCCGCGTCGAGCGGCAGGAGCACACAGACATGCCGGCCCTTGTGTTCGGCCACGCCCTCGAACGCGCCATAGGCCTGGAATGGTGCAGGCGGCGTCGGCCCGCCCTCCAGCATCGCCTTCACCCGGTCGCGCAACCGGCCGAGATTGGCACGATCCAGCCCCACCGCCTCCGCTCCCAGGATGGCTGCCGAGGCCTGGGTGAGGACGCAGGCCTGGGCATGATGCTTGAGGGCAGTGATCCGGCCTTCTTCCAAAGTGACGTCCACCGTCACCCGGTCCCCGCAGGCGGGGTTGTGAACGGTGGCTGAGCCCTTGGGGGCATCCAACCGTCCGGCGCCCACCGCATCGGCAGCCAGCCGCAGCAACTCCCGGCGATAGATGGGGTCGCTCATGCTTCGCTCCGCATCCGATACGCGGACAGCGCCTCTTCGGTGTCGATATCGGTGAGAGGGGCATCCGAACCCGCCTCGACCTCGCAGATCAGTCCGGCATAGGGCGCGAAGAGGGCGCGGGCCCCGGCGTCCCCCGACAGCCCGCGCATCTCGGGAAAGAAGCGCTTGGCCCAAAGCACGGGATTGCCCCGCCGTCCGTCATGGCTGGCAACAACGATGGCTCGATCTTCCGCCGGATCGAAGGCGGCAATCAGCCGGTCCAGCAGATGGGAATCGATCGCCGGCATGTCGCCTAGAAGGATCAGGGCGCCATCGCAATCCTCGGGCAAGATATTGAGACCTGAGATGAGGGATGTGCTTAAACCTTTTGAATAATCTGGATTATCGGCAAAAGTCACGGGCAATCCGTGGAGCGCCTTGGTCACGCCAGCTTTTTCGTTGCCAGTGACAACAACCACGTCGGAAGCCGCGCTGGCCAAGGCCACTTCAGCCACATGGCGCAGCATGGGCTTTCCACCGAGTGTCTGAAGCAGCTTGTTCACGCCTTGACCAGATGCCCGCATCCGCGAGGAGTTGCCGGCCGCCAGAATGATGGCCCCGATCCGGGGCAATCTGGGCGCGGTGACCAGAACCCTCTCGCGCGGGTGGGGCCTAACCGGCGTATCGGCCAGAAGGCCGCCCACACCCATGGCGGCGATCTCGGGCCGACCGAGCTCCAGGCCTGCCAGGACACGCCAAAGGACAAAATCGAAGCCATTGAGCTTGGGCGAGCGGGCGCAGCCGGGCAGCCCCAGCACGGTGCGGCCTTCCAGCGTCCCAGCCATCAAGAGATTGCCCGGGTCCACCGGCATGCCCAGCACGGCAACCTTGCCGCCGGCCCGTTCCAGCGCGGCGGGAAGCACATCGCGGCGGTCGGCGATGGCGCTGGCGCCAAACAGAAGAATGGGGTCGGCGCCCTCGCGAGCAGCTTCGGAAATGGCCTGGGTCACCGCCGCCACGTCATGGGCAACCCGGCGCTCGAATGCGATGGTTGAGCCCAAGGGCCTGAGCCGGGCATCCAGCGCATCACGGTTCTTGGTCAAGAGCGCCGGCTTCATGCCGGGAAGGCGGGTCGAGATCAGGGCCGCCTGTCTGGGCTGGAACGGCGCAATGCGGATGGCGGGGCCGGCAGCCAATCGTTTTTCGACGGCAGCCACGCTCGTTTCCGGTGCGGCAAAGGGAATGATCTTGATGGTGGCCAGCATCTGCCCGGCCTCCACTTTCGCGAAAGCCGGCAAGGTGGCGAAAGTGATGGCTTCGTCCACGGCGTTGGCGTCATGGATTGCGCCGGTGTCGATCAATGCCAGTCCCGCCGCCTGGGCGTAGAGATTGGCGCGGCCGGTGAAAGAGGCCCCCACGCGCACATGATGCCCAGGGGCATTTTCGCCGCTGGCGGCGCGG
>DATKPL010000379.1:0-8412 GCA_035524155.1 Rhizomicrobium sp. | reverse complement strand
TCATGAGCGTGCGCGAGACGGCCGCGCATCTGGTGGACGGCCTCGACGGACGCGCCCGCGCCTTTGTGCAGGTGCAGACCGGATGCGATCACCGCTGCACCTTCTGCATCATTCCTTACGGACGGGGCAATTCGCGCTCGGTGGCGATGGGTTCGGTGGTGGCCGAAGCCCGCCGGCTCGTCGAAAACGGGTTTGCCGAGATCGTGCTGACGGGCGTGGACCTCACCTCGTATGGCGCCGATCTGCCGGGCAACCCCAGCCTGGGCCAACTTGCGGGAAAACTTCTGAAGTTGATCCCGGAATTGAAACGCTTGCGGCTGTCTTCCATCGATTCCATCGAGGCCGATCCCGAATTGATGCGCGTGATCGCCGAGGAAGAGAGGCTGATGCCGCATTTCCATCTTTCGGTGCAGTCGGGCGATGACCTGATCCTCAAGCGGATGAAGCGCCGCCATAGCCGCGCCCACACGATCGAATTCTGCGATGCCGTGCGGCGGCTTCGCCCCGACGCCGCCTTTGGCGCCGATTTCATCGTGGGCTTTCCCACCGAAAGCGACGCGATGTTCGAGAACAGCATCAAGCTGGTGGAAGAAGCCGGCTTGAGCCGGCTCCATGTGTTCCCCTATTCCGCCCGCAAAGGCACGCCCGCCGCGCGCATGCCGCAGCTCGGCCACGGAATTGCCAAGGCCCGGGGTGCACAGTTGCGCGCCAAAGGTGAAGCCGCACTTCAAGCGCGCTTCCGCGCCATGAAAGGAAAAATCCGTTCCGTGCTGGTGGAAAAATCCGGCTTCGGCCACAGCGAATGTTTTGCGCCGGTTGCATTTGACGATGTGGCCGCGCCGGGCGGGATCGTGCCGGTGCTGATCACCGGCTGCGACGGCAAAGGACTTTTGGGCAAGGCGGCATGAGAACGTTCGGCGAAGCTCCGCCCGAAGAGACCGGGCTGTTTGCGCGCCTGAAAAAAGGCCTGGCCAAATCCAGCGCCGGCCTGACCGGCAGCATCACTGGCCTCTTCACCAAGAAAAAGCTCACACAGGAGATGGTGGCGGGGCTGGAGGAAGCGCTGATCCAGGCCGATATGGGTGCGGGCGAAGCCCATCGCCTGGCCGGGCTGGTGGCCAAGAACCGCTATGACAGCGAAATCAGCGACAGCGAAGTGCGCGCCATCCTGGCGCGCGAGATCGCCGCCACTTTGGCGCCCCTTGAGAAGCCTCTGGCGGTTGATCAGGGCAAGAAGCCTTTTGTCATTCTGGTTGCCGGCGTCAACGGCACTGGCAAGACCACCACCATCGGCAAGCTGGCCCGGCGCTTTGCCGGCGAAGGCAAGAAAGTGGTGCTGGCGGCCGGCGATACCTTTCGCGCCGCGGCCATCGAGCAATTGGGTGTCTGGGCAGGACGCGCAGGCGCAACTTTTGTGCATGGCAAGGCCGGCGGCGACGCGGCGGGTCTTGCCTTCGAGGCGCTGGAAAAAGCGCAAGCCGCGCATGCCGACATTCTGTTGATCGATACGGCGGGCCGGCTCTCCAACAAGGCCGATCTGATGGCCGAGCTGGAAAAGATCGCGCGGGTTCTGAAGAAGCGCGATCCTTCCGCGCCCCATGCCGTGCTGCTGGTGCTGGATGCGACCACGGGACAGAACGCACTGAACCAGGTCGAAGCCTTCAAGGCGAAAGTCCCGCTCTCGGGACTGATCATGACCAAGCTGGATGGCACCGCCAAGGGCGGCATTCTGGTGGCGCTGGCGGCCCGCTTCGGGCTGCCGGTGCATTTTGTCGGGGTGGGTGAAGGGGAGGCCGATCTTCAGCCTTTCGACGCCCAGGCTTTCGCCCAAGCACTGATAGGAACGGCATGAATCCGCAGCTCCGCCGCCTTCTGCTCGATCTCGGGCCGCTGTTCGTCTTCTTCCTGTCGTTTGAAGTGGCCGGGATTTTCACGGCCACCGCCATCTTCATGGCCGCGGTCCTGGCGGCGCTGGCGGTGGGCTGGCATCTGGAGAAAAGATTGTCGCCCATCCCCCTGATCACCGCCGTGCTGGTGGTGATCTTTGGCGGCCTCACGCTCTATCTGCGCAACGATGTCTTCATCAAGATGAAGCCTACCGTGCTCTACACGATTTTTGGCGTGACGCTGCTGGGCGGATTGTCGTTCAATCGCCTTTTCATAAAATATGTTTTCACCGAAGCCTTCGATCTTACCGAAAAGGGATGGCGCGGCCTCACCTGGCGCTGGGGCGTGTTCTTTTTGATCCTGGCGGCGCTGAATGAAGCGGTATGGCGCCACACCTCGACCGCGGTCTGGGTTTCATTCAAGGTCTGGGGCATCATGACGTTGATCTTCATTTTCGCGCTTGCCCAGACCCCCTTCCTGCTCAAGCATCATGTCAATCCGGAAAGCTGAAGACCCGCCACTCGCCTAAGCTCGCGCCATTCGCCACGCAATACGGTTCATTTGACCGTTCTGTCCGCCGACATGGTCGCGGCTCATCCGTCTAGGGATTATTGCCGCGCCCGCAATAGCTATGCGGACTTATCATGCACATACAACGCTTTGTGTCCTGCAGCGAATTGAACCGGAACGGCACGAAATCCTCGGGTGATGGAACGTCACAGCAACAGCGGAAACAAAATATCCCATTCGCGAGGATGACGGACTTCATCGCACAAAATCTTTTTTGCACTGGCATTGAGCGTCGCATTGCTGTTTAGTGCGTCCCTCATCCGCGGTTTCGAGCATCCTTCGCGCCTTTGGGTCCGCTTTCCGCTTTCGTGTCTTTCGGGGGTTGTTGCATGTTGAAGGGTCAGCGCAAGGCGAATGGAGGCTTTGAATTGTCCGAAGCCCCCTCGCACCTGATCCGCCGTTGCCAGCAATTCTACGGCGACCTCTACGCGCGCGAGGCAGGTTCTCGCGAACTCACCAAGCAGCAATTCACGCTTCTCTGCGCGCTCGAGCATAATGAAGGCGCAAGCCAGACCACGCTGGTCGAGATCACAGGGATCGATCGTTCGACACTCGCGGAGATGGTGCGCCGGATGCTGGAGCGGGGCCTTCTGTCGCGCGAGCGGACCGAGGAAGACCAGCGCGCCAACGCCATCGCCATTTCGCCGTCGGGCCGCAAGGCATTGCGCAGCGCCCGCAACGCCGCCGACCGCGCGGAGCGAGCCTTGCTCGACGCCCTGCCCGCTCCGGAACGGCAGAAATTCGTGAAGTCCCTGTCCCAGATCGCCTCGGCTGCCGAGGTCTACGCCGCCAACGGCCTGGCCAAGACCCACAAGATGGGCCGCCGAAACGGGAAGCGGCTTTAAGCGCCCATCCTAGACTTTGATGTCGATTGTCGAGCCCGGCTTCTGGGAACTTTTGGGCGCGGGCTGCAGGAAGTTTGGCGCCGGGTCTTCTATTTGCGGCGCGGCCTGTTTCAGCGGCAGGGGCTGAAAGCCGGACGCCTTTTCCAGCGCCTGGGTAAAACCCGCCGCCGGTTTGGCATGGACCGGGGCCGCCTGCTGGCTGGCAAGAAGCGTGGACGCACTGATCTGCATCCCCTCAATCTAGGAAATCAGGGTTAGCAAAAGGTTTCTACAGGAGCACCGACCAGCAAAAGTGGGAGCGGCGGACGCCGCGAACCGGTTTTGCGAGCGGCGCCGGAGGCGCCCACTAACAATGGGCGCATCCGCGCCCGGGGGCGTGCGACCCTAAAAAATCAAGTTGCCTGTCTGGCTTTCTCGATTTCCGGCAGGAGTTGCTGGGTCATGGCCTCTGCCGTCAGGCCGCCCACCAGCTTGAAGCGCACCACACCCTTGCCATCCACCACATAGGTCTCGGGCACGCCATAGACGCCCCAATTGATGCCTGCGGCACCATGCGGATCGGTGACGATGCGCGAGAAAGGATCGCCCAGCTCATTGAGAAAGGCGCGGCCGGCGCCGGGTGCGCGTTCTTCGTAGTCGACGCCATAAAGGATGATCCCCGGCATCTTGGACAGCGTCATCAATTGCGCGCTTTCCATCCGGCAGGGCACGCACCAGCTGGCGAAGAAATTGATCACCGTGACATGGCCCGCCGCCAGATCGGCGCGGCTGAAGCCCAGGGTCTGGGCATCCATGGCGGTGGGACCGATGGCGGGCGCGGGCTTGTCGATCAAAGCCGAGGGAAGAATGTCGGGGGCGCCGCCCCAAAGACTATGAAACAGAAAGAACGCCAGGACGGCAAAACCCGCCACCGGCAGGGCATAAATCCAGCGGCTCATTTCCTGTCCTCTTCAAGCGCCTTGAGCCTCTTCTTGGCGGCACGCCAGGCAGCCCAGCTTTGCCAGGCCATCACCAACAGACCCAGAAGCGAAACGCCGTAGGCGGGCCATATGAAGGCCCCATAGCCTCCCATGGCGAGGAAATTGCTCACGCCACCTTACCCCGCTGCATCGGCGCCTCTCTGCATCAAGGAACGGGCGCGGCGATTGACGATCTCGGTGCGGATGCGGACCATCCAAAGGGCTGCGAACAACAACATATAACCCGCCGCCATGATCAGCAGCGGCCAGAGAAAGACAGGCGCGATCTGGCCGGAGAGAATGCTTTCGCCCTGATGAAGCGTGTTCCACCAATCGACAGAGAATTTGATGATGGGCAGATTGACGGCCCCCACCAGCGCCAGGATGGCGGCGGCACGCGCCGCGCGGGTTTCATCCTCGATCGCGTTCCAGAGCGCGATATAGCCCAGATAGAGAAACAGCAGCAGCAGGAAACTGGTGAGCCGCGCGTCCCAGACCCAATAGGCGCCCCACATCGGCCTGCCCCAAAGCGAACCGGTGATCAAACCCAGCGCCGTGAACATCGCGCCCAGAGGCGCTGCGGCCCGCGCCGCAGTGTCCGCCAAGGGATGACGCCAGACCAGCGAGAAGATCGACGCCACCGCGATCAACGCATAGGCGGATTCGGCGACGATGGCCGCAGGCACATGCACGAACATGATGGTGACGGTCATGCCCTGCTGGTAATCGGGCGGCACGCGAAAGCCCAAAAACAGCCCCGTGCCCAGCGCAATCACCGCCAGGATCGAAACCCAAGGCAGAAGCGCGCCGGAAAGGCGCATGAACTGGGCGGGATTGGCGTAACGGAACATGGACTTAGTATAACCTCTTTTTGCCGGCCCCTACCCTGCCAGATTTGGTCGCACATGGAGCATCCCTGGGAAAAGTGCCCTGGCACGCTTCGCGCGCCCGATAATTTAAAAAGGGCGCATTCGCGCCCCGGGGCGCTTTTCCGTCCGGGAATGCGACCAACAAAAAAGTTCTTCAACCCGCAAGATTTAGCCTCACGCACGCGGCAGTCACGAAAGGCGATAGCAGAACCGCTGCCGCCGAGAAGCCTGCCAGCAATCCCAGGGCGCCATTGGCAAGCCCGTCCAACGCAGCGCTCACCGCGCCCGCGCCGAAAATCACCACCGGCGTGAGCAGCGGCAGGATCAAAAGCGGCAGGATCAACCCGCCCCGCTTCAAAGAAAGCGTGAGACTGGCGCCGATCGCGCCCACCGCGCTGACCGCTGGCGTGCCGATCAGAAGCGACAGCACCAGCATCTCGGTGCCCGCCCCGGGTAGCCCGAAAAACAGCGCCAGCAAGGGCGACAACAACGTGAGCGGCAGGCCGGTGGAAAACCAATGGGCCAGGAATTTGGCCAGCGCCACCTGCTCCAGCGACAAGGGCGAAAGCGCGATCAGGTCCAGGCTGCCGTCATCGAAATCGCCTTGATAGAGACGATCGAGCGACAGAAGCGCCGCCAGCACCGCACCCACCCAAAGCACGCCCGCCGCCACCCGCGCCAGCAAGCGCAGATCCGCACCGATCCCCAACGGCACCAACGTCGCCATCAGGGCAAAGAACGCCAATGCCAGCGCGGCGCTGCCGCCGGAGCGGGCCGCAAGCCGAAGGTCGCGCATCAGCAGGCTGCGAAACGCCAGGTTCATGATGCCCCCAGGCGCAGCGAACGCGCGGCAAAGCCGAAGGGGTCGTGACTGGCGGCGGCCACGATGCCGCCGGCCGCGCAATGCGCCTGCATCAATTCCGCCGCCAGCGCGCGCCCGTTGGTGTCCAGCGCCGCATAGGGCTCGTCCAGGAGCCACAAGGGTCTTGCCGAAACGATCAGGCGCGCCAGCCCTAAGCGTTTCTTCTGGCCGGCGGAAAGATAGCGGCACGGCAAAAGGCGTTGGCGGGAAAGTCCCACGCGGCGAAGCGCATCATCCAGCCCGCCCTTCGCACCATAGAGATGGGCAAAGAATTCCAGCTGCTCGCCCACGCTCAATTGCGGCTTGATGCCATCCTGATGGCCCAGCCAGCCTGCGAAACGGCCGCGTTCTTCGCCGTCGGTGATCGCATTCTGATCGGTCACGATAGTGACCGATCCCTGGGCAGGAGAGAGAAACCCTGCGATCAACCGCAACAGCGAGGTTTTGCCCACGCCATTGGCCCCTTCCACCACCAGCACCTCGCCGGCCTTCACCGTGAAATCGAGCGCGGTGAAAACCTGCCGGTCGCCGCGCGTGCAGGCGAGCTTCTCGGCGGTGAGGAAACGGATCATATGGCTGGGATTAGCACGAAAATCCTGATCCTTCGACAAGCTCAGGATGAGGATTGCCCTCAGTACATATGCTGGCCACCGTTAATCGACATCGTAGAACCAGTGATAAAACCGGCATCGTCATCGACCAGGAACAGCACGCCGCGCGCGATCTCTCGCGCCTTGCCCAGGCGCTTGACCGGGATGCGGGCGACGATTTTTTCCAGCACATCGGGCGGCACCGCCGCCACCATGTCGGTGTCGATATAGCCGGGGGCAATGGCATTGACGGTGATCCCCTTGGAGGCACCTTCCTGCGATAGCGCCTTGGTGAAGCCATGAATGCCGGATTTGGCGGCGGCGTAATTCACCTGGCCATATTGGCCGGCCTGGCCGTTGATCGAGCCGATATTGACGATGCGGCCGAAACTGCGGTTCAGCATCCCGTCCCATACCGCCTTGCACATGTTGAAACAGCCGCCCAGATTGGTATCCAGCACCTGGTCCCAGGCATCGCGGCCCATCTTCTTCATGGTGGCGTCGCGGGTGATGCCGGCATTGTTGACCACGACTTCGACAGGACCGAGCTGGGCCTCGACCTTGGCGATGCCTGCCACGCAATCGTCATAGGAAGCGACGTCCCATTTGAAGGCGGCAATGGCGGTCTTGTCGGTGAAAGCCTTGGCGCGGTCGTCATTGCCCGCATAATTTGCGGCGACCTTATAGCCCGCATTCTTGAGCGCCACCGAAATCGCTTCGCCGATCCCGCGCGTGCCCCCTGTGACCACCGCAACCCTTGCCATCCGCTCTTCCCATGTTTGCAATTCCACGCAGGATTAGGCGCGGGTTTTAAGCCCGATTTCAATAAAAGAACGATGCTGCGTTGCGCAAATGTAGAGACTCGAGTGCCGCATTCCGCAGCGCGACCATCACCATCCGACTGCTTCCTTCCCCCTTCGGTGCAAAGCACCTAGAGGGGAAGGTGGCACAGCGCAGTGTCGGCGGAGCCGACCTGAGCCGTGACCGGTGGGGGTTACCTTTCGAGGCACATGGCGATGCCCATGCCGCCGCCGATGCAGAGGGTAGAAAGACCTTTCCTGGCGCCGCGCCGGCCCATCTCGTAGAGCAGGGTCACCAGCACACGGGCGCCGCTGGCGCCGATGGGATGGCCGATGGCGATGGCGCCGCCATTCACATTCACTTTCGAAATATCCCAGCCCATATCCTTGTTGACGGCGCAGGCCTGGGCGGCGAAAGCCTCATTGGCCTCGATCAGGTCGAGGTCCGACGCTTTCCAGCCGGCTTTTTCCAGCGCCTTGCGCGAGGCGGGAATGGGACCGGAGCCCATAACCTTGGGATCGACGCCAGCCTGCGCCCAGCTGGCGATGCGGGCCAGCGGTGTCAGACCACGCTGGGATGCATCCTTGGCGCTCATCAGGACCAGCACGGCGGCGCCGTCGTTGATGCCTGAGGCATTCCCCGCGGTCACGGTGCCGTCCTTGGCGAAGGCGGGCTTCAATCCCGCCACCGCCTCATAGGTCGCGCCGTCGCGGATATATTCGTCATTCTCTACCACGGTCTCGCCTTTGCGGCTTTTCACGGTCACGGGCGCGATCTCGTCCTTGAACTTGCCGGACTTGCGCGCGGCTTCCGCCTTGTTCTGGGACGCGACGGCAAAGCGATCCTGCTCCTCACGGGTGATCTGCCATTCACGCGCCACATTCTCGGCCGTGGTGCCCATGTGATAACCGTTGAAGGCGTCCCACAGACCATCCTTGATCATGGTGTCGATCATGTTGAGATCGCCCATCTTCTGGCCCGCGCGCAGATAGGCGGCATGGGTGGATTGGCTCATGGATTCCTGGCCAC
>DATKPL010000378.1:0-10074 GCA_035524155.1 Rhizomicrobium sp. | reverse complement strand
AAGGTCGTGAATAAGGTGAGCCGCATCGTCATGGCGGCGCCATGGACCGGTATGATTCTCGATCGTCTTGCGCCGGCGATCCGGGCCGAAATAGGATGGGGCGCGAATGAAGGCGCGGGGCCGTTCCATGATCTCGGCAATGCGCGAATAAAGGCTTTGCGTGGTGATCGGCTTGGCCAGGAATTCGGTGACGCCGGCATCGCGTGCCGCCTCCACACGGTGTTTTTCGGTATAGCCGCTGATCATGATGATGGGCACAAAGGGATGGTTGGCGCCGATCTTGGAACGGCGCACTTCGCGGGTGAATTCCAATCCGTCCATCGGCTTCATCGCCAGATCGCACAGGATAAAGTCGCATTTCCTGGCGGCCAACACTGTGAGGCCTGCGCCGCCGTCGGCCGCTTCGCAGATGTCGTGCATGCCCGCGGCGTTCAGCAACGAGCGCAGCAGGACGCGCATATGCTGATTGTCCTCGACAATCAGCGCTTTCAGCATGTCCAGGCCTGTTCCAGGCATTCCGTGTGTTCTAGCCGACGCCGAAATTTTCTACCGCACGCTACGGAAAGCCGGTTATCAATCCCTTTACGAATTCGGCGATCGCGGACATCCAGGCGTGGGGCGCATTTTCATCAGCTTGTTCCTTCTGGCGCGGTCCCTGGTCAGGCCCGTGGCGTTCGGCGTGGCCGGTGCGATCTTCGATGCCGAAGGCCGCGTGCTGCTGGTGCGCCAGACTTACGCGGCCGGTTGGCGGCTTCCCGGCGGCGCGATCGGGCTCGGTGAAACCCCGGAGGCGGCGTTGCGCCGCGAATTGCACGAGGAACTGGGCTTTGCCGGCGGAGAGGCGCGCCTGTTCGGAATTTACAGCCGCAGGCTGTGGTGGCTCACCCATGTTGTGGCGCTCTATGTGGTCGAGGACGGCGAAGTTCATTTCCGCTCCAATCTGGAAGTCAGCGCCATCCGCTGGGACAGTCCCCGGGCGCCCGCGGCTGAGGTTGCGCCCGCCACGCTGCGCCGTCTGGCCGAGCTTGCGGCGGGCGCGCAACAGGGGGAACGGTGGTGAGCCTTGCCTTTGGCGTCCTCGCCGCGTAGTCGAGGGCGATGCAGCAGAGCGGCCAGGATTGGGAGATCAGGCTGGAACGCGCCGAAGATGCGGCGCGCATCGCCTATTTGACGGAAGCGGGGTTCGGTCCGGGCCGTTACGCCAAATCCGCCTATCGCCTGCGCGAAGGCGTGGACGCGGTGGAGGCATTGAATTTTGTCGCGGTGGAAAATGGCGTCTTGCGCGGTTCGGTGCGCTTTTGGCCCATCAAGGTGGGCGAAGACGATGCTCTTCTGCTGGGACCGCTGGCCGTGGAAAGCGCCGAGCGCGGCCGCGGCATCGGCATTTCGCTGATGCAGGCGGGCATTGCCCGGGCCAAGAGTGGCGATTGGCGCGCCATCCTTCTGGTCGGCGATGAGCCCTATTATGGGCGCGTGGGCTTCACCAGAATTCCCGCCGGCCGGGTGCGTTTTCCCGGACCGGTGGACTCAAACCGCCTTCTGGGATTGGCCCTGAAAGACGGCGGCCTGGAAAATCTGTCCGGTACGGTACGCCGCGCCGCCAGCGATCATGCGATCTGCGCCGATGGCGCGCCTTTGGGTTGATGGTCGCACATCCGGACGGAAAGCCGCTCCGCCTTCGGCTGCGCACTTTTCCTGGCTGATGCTCCCTAGCGTCCTTCGACCCGCCAGGCCAGGACCAGCGAACCCACCACCAGCAGCAGCGCCGCCCAAGGCGGCAGCAACGGTTCCTGCTCCAGCGAAGTGACGCGATAGGCGCCATTGCGCCGCAGCCCGATCCAGTTCGAACCATGCGCGGTCTGGGCCGGCGCGACGCGGCGCACACCGACTGCGCCGTCTGTCAACCAGTGCACCGAACCGCCGCTGGCTTTCGCCAGCGGTTCCAGAATATCCGATGTGGCGCGCATGTCCGCCACTTCCTTGGGATTGAGCGGACCTGCCGCGGTCACCGCCGACAAGGTGCCATCTGTCAGCCGGTAAAGACCCAACTGGTTCACTTTGACGGTGCCGCGCCACAGGCCGGGCTCGATCCTGGCGAGCGGGATTGTCATCTCGTTGCCCGACGGCATCGTCATCTGCACCGGTTGGGCTATGGGCGCCATGGTGCGGCGTGTCACCACCATCTGGCCGTCCACCACACTGGCGGAAAGATTTTCCGATTCCAACTCCGGCTCCTTCATCAGCCAGTGCGCCAGGCGGCGCAGCAATTCCGCCTGCGGCCCGCCGCCTTCGAAGCCGCGCGCCCAAAGCCAGATCTGGTCGGACATCAGTTCGGCGACGCGGCCTTTCTTGACCTGGTCCAGCACCAAAAGCGGGCGGTTGCCGGGGCCGCTCATCACGGTCTGGCCGCTGATGTTGCTGGCGCCGATCATCCGGTACCAGCGGCCCCATGTGGGTTGGGGATTGGTTTCGGTGTTGCTGCCGGGCAGGTCGCGCGTGACAGGATGGGCAAGGCCCGTGGGCGTGACGATGGGCTTGAATCCCTGCGCCAGGATATCGCCGGAGGGTTGCGCGGGCAGAACACTGGCCAGCGGCGTGTGATAAAGGCTCTGCGCGCCGGCGAATTCCGGCCCCGACGACACCAGCAGCGCGCCGCCATTCTCCACGTAATCGGCGATGTTCTCGAAATAAGCCATCGGCAGGATGCCCGCCTCGCCATAGCGGTCGAAGATCACCAGATCGAAGGATTTGAGCTTCTCCAGGAACAATTCGCGTGTGGGAAAGACGATCAGCGAAAGTTCCTCGATGGGCGTGGCATCCTGCTTGTCCGGCGGCCTGAGGATGGTGAAATGCACCAGATCCACCGAGGGATCGGATTTGAGGAGATTGCGCCACACACGCTCGCCCGCGTGCGGCTCGCCCGAGATCAAAAGCACGCGCAGATGATCGCGCACGCCCGAAATGCTCACCACCGCACGATTGTTCTGCAAGGTCAACTCGGCGGGTCCCGGCGCAGCCGACAGCTCGACGATGTTCTCGCCTTCATGGGTGACGGGAATCTTCACGGTGGTGTCCTGACCCACCGGCACCACTTTTGTGCCCAGTGTCTTGCCGTCCACGGCGATGCTGACCTCGGCGCTTCCGCCGCCGCCGCCGAAATCATCCACGCGCAGCACCAGCTGGGCGCTCTGGCCGACAATGGCGAAACGCTCGGCATTGGTGACGGTGAGCTTGCGGTCGCGCTCGCCACGCTCGCCCGCGATCAGAACCTGCAACGGGGCCCGCATGGAAAGCCGCTCCGGCGCGTCATGCACTTCGCCGTCGGTGATCATGACCGCGCCGGCGATCCGGCTGGGCGGCACATCGGCCAGCGCGTTGTTCAGCGCGGCAAAGGCCTGGGTGCCGTTATTCTCGCCGGTCGTGGTGGTGGTGACGCTGGTTTCGCGCACGGTGAGATTGGGCTCCCTGCGCAAATCCTGACGGAGCTTCGCCAGCGCCGCGTCGGCTTGCGCCTGCCGGTGGCCCACGCCCATGCTCTGCGAACGGTCCACCACAACCGCGACCACATCAGGAAGCGGCGCATGGGTTTCCTTCACCAGGATGGGACCGGCCAGGGCGAAAAGAAGAATCGCAAAGGCCAGCCCCCGCATCAACGCGCCGCGCGCGCCGCGCCACAGGCCGAAAATGGTGATCGCCGCCGCTGCAACGATCAAAGCCGCCAGCAGCGGCAATGGAATATGCGGATCGAAGGCCAGCCTGGTCATTTGCCCAGCCTTTCCAGCAGGGCGGGCGCATGCACCTGGTCGGTTTTGTAATTGCCGGTGAGCGCGTACATCACCAGATTGATGCCGAAGCGCAGCGCCATCTCGCGCTGCATCTCGCCGCCTGGCACCGGCTCGGTCAGGGGGCGGCCATTGGCGTCCACCGCCCAGGCCGCCGCCCAATCATTGCCGCCGATGATCACCGGCGAGACGCCATCGCCGCCACGCGCGGGCGCGCGCTCGCCGCCCTTTTCCGCAGGCGGCAATTTTTCCACCCACAAATCGCCGCCGGTCCAGCGCCCGGGAAAATCCTTCAAAAGATAAAAGGCCTTGGTGAGGACATGATCGGCCGGCACCGGCTCCAGCGGCGGCAAGTCCAACCCTTGGGTAAGCCGCCGCAAGGTCTGCTCGCCCGGCGAGGCGTCGCCCCTGACCGCGCCCAAAGTGAGATCGCGCGTATCGAACAGGATGGTGCCGCCCAGCCGCATATAGTCGTTGAGCTTGGAGATGGCGGCCGGCGAAAGATTCTTCTCGCGCGGATCCATCGGCCAATAAAGCAGGGGATAAAAGGAAAGATCGTCATGGGCGACGTCCACGCCCATCGGCTCTTGCGGCTCATAGGAGGTGCGGGCCTTCAGGGCCTGTCCCAAACCGGTGAGGCCCGCTTTGCTCATGTCATCCACATCGGGCAGGCCGGTGATCACATAGGCCAGGCGGGTATCGAGCGCCGCTTTCAGATCCTTGGCGTCGTCGGCATGGGCGCGAGGCATGGGTGCCAGCATCACCAGGAAAGCCAGCGAGGCCACGCCCAGGACGCGATGCGGGAAATACCCGCGCAGCCACAACGCCGTCAGCGCATCGATGCAAAGCAAGAGCGCCGCGATCGCCAGGAGATAAGGCTGAAGCGCAAGCGTGCGCGCCGCGCCATAGCTCTGCATGCCTGAGAAGTTGAGCGGCGCCAGGCTGGCATTCGCATTCAGCTCGTTGAGCGCGCTGGCCACGCCTTGGGCGCCGTAAAGGCCCGGCGGATGTTTGGCGGAAACGCTTGCATGCTCGAAATCGCCGGCTGCGATGGGCAGGATGTCGGGCGACGGCGGCTGCACCCGTCCGAACCCATCCAGCATGCTGATCGGCGCCAGGCTGGACAGATGCGCCAATGACGCGGCGGGGGTTCCGGCGGAAAGCGCCAGGATTCGCTTCATCATGTCCACATACAGGCCCGACAGCGGCAGCGACGACCAGGCGGGGCTTGCCGTGATGTGAAACAACACCAGCCAGCCAGTGCCTTCCTGCCTCGCGGTGACCAGGGGCGTGCCGTCCGTCAGCCGCGCCCAGGTGCGGCCGGACAATTCGGCGCTGGGCTCGGCCAGGATCTGCCGCGACACTGTCACTTCATTCGGCACGGCAAGGCCATTGAATGGCGAAGCGAGAGGAAAGCCGGCCAGGTGCTGGGCCTGGTTCCAGGCCATGGCGCTGCCCAGATAGCGCCCGCCCACGCGCAGGCCCACCGGCACCAGCGCATCGGTGCCATTGGACATGCGCGGACCGGCAAAGCGGACCAGGACGCCGCCATGTTTGACGAATTGCCCAACGGCATCGGCGTCGCTGCCGCTGATCCGGCCGACATCGGCCAGGAACAGGACCGAGATATGCCGGGCGAGGAGGCTGCTGATGGTGCCTTTCTCCACATCGGCGAAAGGTGCCAAGGCGCGCTCAAGATAATAGACATCCGAAAGAAGCGGCTGCTCGTTTTCGGTCGGCGCCGCCGACACCAGGCCCACCCGCCGCTCGATGCCGCCGGAATCAAGGAGCTGGACGGCGCCCGCGCTGTCCTCGTTTTGAATCTGCAGCCGCGCGGTCTGGTTGCGCACTTCCAAAGGCACGGTGATATGCGCGGTGCCGCGATCCTGACCCGGCTTGAATGCCAGGGCAGCGTCGCTCAAGATTTCGCCATGCGATCCGATTGCGGCGACCGAGATGCCGGCCGCATTGGCGCTGTTCGAGCGGATGGCGGTGACGGCGAAGCCGGTCGTGTCGCGGCGGGGCGGCAACAGCCCGCGCGCCGGTTGATCGGGGGTAAAGATGCGCAGCGACCCCAGGCTTTTGAGCGTGCCGCGCAGAGCATTGCCCTGACCATCCTCGATCCCGTCGCTCAACCAGAGAAATCCGGCCTGCCGGTGAGATGCGCACGCCGGATCTCCTCGGCCACAGCCCGGCGATCGCCGGGCCAAGACATGGGTTTCAGCTCGCGCGCGGTTTTGCCCGCCGCACCAGCATCCAGCAAGGTCAAGGTGCCCGGCGTGGCCGTGGCAACGATCGCGACCGGGCGATTGCCCGCGGCGCGCAGCAGATCGGCGATCAGGGTCTGGCGCTGGTCCCAATTCCGGGCGGCGGTCCAGCCATTGTCCACCACCATCACCATGGGTCCGCCGCCGACGATCCGGGTGACACGGCCCAGAAGCGGATCGGCCAGGGCCAGGATCAACAGCCCCGCCGCCAGCACGCGCAGCGCCATCAGCCACCAGGGCGTGTGTGCGGGCGTCTGCTCCTCGTCCTTGAGGCCAAGAAGCAAACGCAGCGGCGGAAACAGGATGCGCCTGGGTTGGGGCGGGGTGACTTTCAACAGCCACCACAGGGCGGGAAGTCCGATCAGCGCCGCCAGAATCCAGGGCGCGCCGAAATTCAATGCCGCGAACAAACCCATCGTGTCACTGAGGGCCGATCGCGGCATGCAGCGCGATCAAGGCCGCCTGCGGCTGGTGATCGGTGCGATGCGCGGTGATGGTCCAGCCCAACCGGGTGGCGGCATGGGCGATCTTTTCGCCATGCGCGGCGAAGCGGGCGCGGTAATCGGCGCCGACGCTCTCGACCCGGCCGAACAGGGCGCTCTCGCGCCCCTTGGGGCTCTCGAAGCGGGCGCGGCCGCGATAGGGAAAATCCTCTTCCGCCGGATCGACAATGCGCACCAGATGGCCGACCGCGCCGGCATGGGCGAAGGCCTGCATGCGCTCTTCGACATTGGGGCCGAGGAAATCGCTCAGCCAGATCAGGCGCGCGCCTCGGGCGATGATGGCGGGCGGCGGTCCTTCCTGATGTTCGGCGCGGGCGCGTTCCTTTTCCTGGATGGCGGAATCGAGCAGAGAATGGCCGATGCGCGACAGCGTGAAACGCGAAGCCCCGGGCAGATAGGGCGCGCCCAGCAATCCCACGCGCTCGCCGCCGCGCACCAGAAGCGACGCCAGCGCCAGCAAAAGAAGATTGGCGCGTTCCAGCTTGGTGACGCCGCCCGAACCGAAGCGCATGCCCCAATCGCCGTCGCGCCAGAACCACACGGTCTGGGCCGCTTCCCATTCGCGCTCCCGCACGAAGAGATGCTGCGACTTGGCCGATTGCCGCCAGTCGATGCGGCCCACGGAATCGGCGCTGCCATAGCGGCGGAATTGCCAGAAATTCTCGCCGATGCCCGCTTTGCGCCGTCCGTGCGAGCCCAGGCTGATGGAAGCCGCCAGTCTCTCTGCCGCCACCATCAAGGGCGGCAAGCCCGCGCCCAGCGCGTCCGCCTCATGCTGGAGCGGTGAAAATCCCGTCACGCAAAAGTCCTCAAGTAGCGCAGCGAGAGGACATTATCGAGTCCTCAAGTAGCGCAGCGATAGGACATCATAGAGTCCTCAAAGCAGCGCGCGGCAAAGCTTGTCGATCACCTGCGCTGTGGTGGCGCCTTCGGCGCGCGCCGAAAAGCTCAACGCCATGCGATGACGCAGGACCGGTCCCGCCAGCGCCACGATGTCGTCGGTGGAAGGTGTCAGCCGCCCGTCCAGCAGCGCACGCGCACGCGCCGCCAGCATGAAAGCCTGGCTGGCGCGCGGACCCGGGCCCCAGGCGATCAGGCCGCGCGTTTCGTCATGATCGGAATCCGGACGCGCGGCGCGCACCAGCGTCAGGATGGAATCCATCACCTTCTCGCCTACCGGCATGCGGCGGACCAAGGCTTGCGCCAAAATCAAATCGTCAGGACTGCACACTTTGGACGCGCGTGCTTCCTCGCCCATGGTGGTCGCGAGCAACATGCGGCGCTCGGATTCCAGATCCGGGTAACCCACATCGATCTGCAGCAGGAAGCGATCGAGCTGGGCCTCTGGAAGGGCATAGGTGCCTTCCTGCTCCAGCGGATTCTGTGTCGCCAGCACATGGAAAAGGCGCGGCAGGTCGTAACGCGCGCCCGCCACGGTGACATGCTTCTCCTGCATCGCCTGGAGCAGCGCCGATTGGGTGCGTGGTGATGCGCGATTGATTTCGTCGGCCATCAGCAACTGGGTGAAGACCGGGCCCTGGATGAAGCGGAAGGCGCGCGCACCCGCGGCACTTTCCTCCATCACTTCCGATCCGGTGATGTCGGTGGGCATCAAATCGGGCGTGAACTGGATGCGGTTGGTGTCCAGGCCCAGCACGATGGCCAGGGTCTCGACCAGTTTGGTCTTGGCCAGGCCCGGCACACCGATCAGAAGGCCATGTCCGCCCGCCAGAAGCGTCACCAGAGTCTGTTCCAGCACATCGTCCTGGCCGAAAATCACCTGGCCCAGGCGCTTCTTCACAGCGGCAAACGTCTCGGCGGCGGCGTCCAGCCTGGCCGGCGCGTCATGCTCGTTAAGGATGTCCGCGTCCTGGATCATGCGGGTTCTCATAGGGTTCTCGCCGCCATGCATGGGGGAGAGCTCATTCTGCACCCCCGACAAGCCGTGGCAACAGCGAAACGCCCCGCCCGGACTTCACTTATAATACAGAAGCGGCATAAATCGCTCCATGTCTCGCGATCTTCCCATTGGCCCGGGGCTTGCCGGGCTCGAGGCGGCGGTCGAAGGCCATCCCGGCTTGCCCCCGGTCGACCGCTGGAATCCGCCCTATTGCGGCGACAGCCATATGCGCATCGCAAGCGACGGCACCTGGTTCCATGAAGGCCGGATCATGACGCGCCCCGCCATGGTGCGGTTGTTCTCGACCGTCCTGCGCAAAGATGACGAGGGATTCATGCTGGTGACACCGGTGGAGAAGCTCTCCATCGCCGTCGAAGACGCGCCCTTTGTCGCCGTGCTGATGGACGCCACCGGCAAGGGCGCGGACGCCCGCCTCAGCTTCACCACCAACATGGGCGACAAGGTGATGGCCGGACCCGGTCATGCCTTGCGCTTTGCGCCGGACGAAAAAACGGGCGCGCCGGTTCCTTATCTGCATGTGCGCAAGGGACTCGAGGCCAAATTGGCGCGGCCGGTTTATTACGCGCTGGTGGAATTGGCGGTGGCGCGCAACGACGAATTCGGCGTGTGGAGCGATGGTGTCTTTTTTGCGATGGGCAAGGCACCGTGAGCGATATCCTCGCCCGCCTCAGATCCGATCCGGTGGCGGCGCTGCGCCGCGTGCTTCTGGACGCGCCCTCGACCACCATCGGCCATGACGATTATGACCTTCATCCCGAGCTGCGCCCGCAAGCGGTGGACGCAGCGGTGCTCATTCCCGTGATTGCGCGGCCCGAGCCAACCATACTTTTTACCCAACGCACGGCGACACTCGCGCGTCACAGCGGACAGGTGAGTTTTCCCGGTGGCCGCCGCGATGAGGGCGATCTTTCACCCCTGGAAACGGCGCTGCGCGAGACGCAGGAAGAAACCGGCATCGACCCTGCGCTGGTGAGCGTCGCCGGCTATCTGCCGCGCTATCGCATCGGCACCGGCTATGACATCTCGCCGGTGGTGGGTGTGCTCAGCCCGGATTTCACCTTGGCGCCAAACCCGCAGGAAGTGGCCGATACGTTCGAAACGCCCCTGGCCTTTTTCCTCGATCCCGCCAATCGCCGGATGGAGACCAGGGTATTGGGTGCACACGAACGCAGCATTTATGTCTTCGACCATGACGGCCGCTCCATCTGGGGCGCCACCGCTGCCATCCTGGTGGATTTCGCCGCCCGCCTGACGGCGGGCGATGTTATAGAAGCGCGATGAAGATCGATTCCGCCAAGCACGAGTGGATGCCCCTGTCGCGCGATATGACGCGCGCTTGGGGCGGGTTGTCCCTGGCCGGTTTGGGCATATCGCGCGACAAAATAAGAAAGTGCCGCGATGCGGATTGAACCGTCAAAGCATCCCTGGATAGCGGCGCCCGAAACGCGCCGCCTGCTGACGGCGTTGGGCGAAGGACGGTTTGTCGGCGGCGCGGTGCGCAATGCGCTGCTGCGCCTGCCAGTCGCCGAGATCGATGTGGCGACGACGGCTGTGCCCGATGAAGTTGTGCGCCGGGTCGAAGTGGCCGGCTGGAAACCGGT
>DATKPL010000377.1:0-2795 GCA_035524155.1 Rhizomicrobium sp. | reverse complement strand
CTTCCTGCTTGCCGGGCCGGGCAAAATAATCGCCATAGAACAGCCCGACGGATTTTCTTCCGCGCGTCACTTCCCAAACGCGAATATCGGGGTGATAGACGGGAATGTCGCGGCGTTCCCGGAAGGAAAGGCCGAACAGCTTGGATGCCGTGTCGAACGCGGCGGCGATCACATTGTCGAGGCTGAGATAGGGCTTGAGCGCTTCCTCATCGAACGCATAGCGCCGCTGGCGGAGTTTCTCCGTATAAAAGCGCCAGTCCCAGGGCGCCAATTGGAAGTTGCCGCCTTCATCGGCCACCAGGGTTTGCAAGGCGTCGCGTTCTTCTTCGGCGCGCTTGCGTGCAGGCGGCCAGACTTTTTCCAGAAGTGCGCGTGCCCTGGCCGGCGTCTCGGCCATCGTGTCGGCCAGCTTATAGGCGGCATAGGTATCATAGCCCATCAGATGGGCTTTTTCGTCGCGCAGCTGGAGCATCTCTGTGATGATGGCGCGGTTGTTGTGCGGATTGGGATTGTCGCCCCGCGCCACCCAGGCCTTGAACAGTTTTTCGCGCAAAGCGCGATCGGTGGCCGACTGCAGGAAAGGCTCGACGCTGGAGCGCGACAAGGTTACCGCATAGGGCGCATCCACGCCGCGCTCTTTCGCCGTGGCCGCCAAGGCTTCGCGCAGCGGGGGCGAAAGGCCTGCCATCTGGGCTTCGCTCAGCGGCTCTACATAGTCTTCCTCGTCCGCCAGGACATTCTGGGAGAAATCAGTCGCAAGCGTAGCCAGTCGCTGATTGATCTGGTCCATGCGCGCGCGGCCTTCGGGCGCAAGCCGCGCGCCGGCCCGCACGAAATCCAGATGGATGCGCTCCAGTACCTTGCGCGACTGCACATCCAGGCTTGGGTTTGCGCGGTGCTGCCAGACAGTATCGATGCGGGCGAACAGCTTGGCGTTCAGATAGATGGCATTGTGATGCGCGGATACGCGCGGCGCCAATTCGCGCTCTATCTTTTGCAGCGCTTCGCTGGTGGCCGCGCCCGACAGCACAAAGAACACGGCATCAATCTTGGTCAGCAGCCGGCCGCTTTTCTCGAAGGCGATGATGGTGTTGGAAAAATCGGGTGCTTCGGGATTATCGGCGATGCTGCCTATTTCAGCGTCATGCTGCGCGAAGGCTTGCGCATAGGCCGGCGGGAAATGCTCGGGCCGGATGCAGTCCAGCGGCGGAGCGCCGAACGGCGCCGTCGATTCCTCCAGAAGCGGGTTCACTTGATCTTCCAGGCGATGGTGACGTCGGCACTGATGGTTTCTTCGCCGAGGGCGACCGGTACGGGCGCCGCCTTGGCCATTGCGGCAAAGACCACGGGGCGCGGTCCGCTAATGCCGTTTTCATTGATGGAAACAATGGGCCCCAAACTCACGCCCGCCGCTTTGGCGAAAGTTTCGGCTTTGGTACGCGCGTCGGCCACGGCGGCAGCCCTCGCGTCGGCTATCAGCGCCGCGGAATCGTGGATCGAGAAATTGACGCCATTGATCTGGTTGGCACCGGCGGTCACCACTGCATCCAATGTTGCTCCCAGCTTACTGATATCCCATAGCCGTACCTGGACTTGGTTGCTTACCTGATAGCCGGTGACACGCGGTGCTTCGCTGTTTCCAGTGGCATACTGGGGGCGGACGGAGAAGTCCCGGGTCTGGATATCCTTGTCGGGCACATCCAGTTTTTTCAGTGCCGCCAATACTGCCTGCATGCTTCTGTTGGCGCCGGCCAACGCCACTGCCGCGGTGGACGCGTCCACACTCACCCCGGCGGAGAGCATGGCGGTGTCGGGCTGGCCGTGTGCCTCGCCATGGCCGCTCATGGTCATGATGTGTTGTCGCTCCTGCGCCTGCGCGACGTTGGGTACGGCGAGGGCAAGGGCGAACACTGCGGCGAGCCAGGACTTCATGACATCCTCTTTCCAATCGGCGTCATCGTGGCCGGGCGCCAAGGCGGAACTGAGGCAGTTTAACGCCCCAGCGGTCGGGCGGGATCGGCTTTTAAGCCGCCCCGGGCGATTGATGATTTCGCCCCGGCTGCTATACCCCGAGGCGGAGGGCCTGTAGCTCAGTTGGTTAGAGCTGACCGCTCATAACGGTTAGGTCGCAGGTTCGAGTCCTGCCGGGCCCACCAATTTTTTCAATGACTTGATCATCAGCCAAACTCGAACTTTCGCCACCGTGACACGCAAATGGCACGCAAAGGGCCGATTCGGAGTTGCGGTAGAGCGGCATAACCTCCCGAATTTCCTGACGGATCAGGCTTACGGTGCCACTGGAAACTTTGGCACGCAAAACCACTTCCTTGTGAGGCAGGCCGGACAGAATCAGAAACCGAATTTCTTCGCGTTTGGCATCGCCCACGCCGCGCTTAACTTTGCTCGGTATGGATTTTGCGAGTGCCGCAGCATCCGTCATTGGCTGATCAATATTTGCCCGTTTGAGATGCTTTCGGACCTCCTTCATGACAGCCTCGATCGCGGCAACCGCCTCCGAACAATATTCCGGATCGTAGGGCGCGTAGATCGATGTGGTGGCGTCTGAATCCTTGGGCAAGTGGCCCAAAAAGATGCTGATCTGCTCTTTGGGCACTTTGCGCTTGCGCATCTCTCGCGCCATGCCATGGCGGATGGAATAGGGCGTCACGCGTTCGTCCAGTCCCGCCTCTTTCACCAGCAATGACCATGCGCTGGTGATCGATTTGATCGGCTTTCCGCCATAGGCGACATAGCGCCTGGTTGGCTCGCGAGCCATCTGAAGCCAAGGTTTCAAT
>DATKPL010000376.1:0-5237 GCA_035524155.1 Rhizomicrobium sp. | reverse complement strand
ATGCGCATGTCGGCGACGATGCAGTCGCCGTCCATCCCGCTTTCCAGATAGCTCACCGCCGAAGGATAATCCCTGACGTGAAATCCCGCCGATTCCAGCAAGACGCGCAGCGAGTGACGCACGGCATCATGATCATCTATGACGACAAGGACCGGTTCGGCGTTCATGGCGATGGCTTTCTTGAATATGGGCGCGTGAATATCGAACAAGCGGATGCAATTCCGGACGGGCCGTGGCCGCTCGATTCATGCAGGGCGGGATGGTGAGAGGTAAGCGGACGGGGCTGGATGCCGCGGCGCGCAAGAATTCTGGGCCGCGTGTATCCGGCTGGGTGACGCAACTAGAAGGATCTAGCGCTTGCGCCATGAAGTCCCTCCCATCCGCGCAAGAGAATATCCGTCCCGGGATGATTGTCCAAATTAATCCGCACCAAGAGCAAAAGTCCCGGAGGGAACTTTTACGGCGCCATGCATGGATGCAGGTTTTGCATGGCGAGATACGCCGCCGGCGCAAAGGTTAACGCGTGCGCGGCTCGCGCGTGCAACTGTCGCGGGAATTGTGACAGTTGCTGCGCGCAAGATCGTCCGCGCCGGATGGCGCACGGGCACGCCGTCGCGGCGGGCGCGTTGGCCTATATAATCCGTAGACGGATGGTTGAAACGAACGCGGCTTTCCGCTTCAGGCGGGAAAATCCTGGGCGACGGTTTGTCCGTCCTCGTCCTTGGGGATGAAAAAGGTTACGCGCTCGTCCGCCAGCCGGTCCCACATGTCGGCCAGCGCCGCGTAATGGCACCGAAGCTCGGGAAGGGCCTTGGCGGCCTGGTCCCGGCAATCGGCGGCGCGGCGGCGAAATTCCTGAACCTTTTTCATGGCTTGCTGACCCTATGCGATCCGGAAACGCCGGGACCGGCGAAAAGTTCGGAAAGCCCGCCGCTTTGCGAGGAAGGGGATCATCCACGCGGAAGCGGTGGCCGGGCGGCGCGATGTTTCGTATGGTCCCTAAGGAACTTTTCATCCGGAGCGCGCGTTCTGGGAAAAGCGGCAATCCTGGCGGGGGCCCGAATAGATGCCATTCGGTTGATTCGCCTCGTTTTTTGCGGTGCAGGGGCAGGCGAAGGCCAGGAATGAATACGACAGCCCAAGCCATGCGCGCACCCGCCCAGGACGAATTGTCCCGCTATCGGCAGCTGGTCGAGTCGATCACCGATTATGCCATCTACTTGCTCGATCCCTCGGGCGTGATCGTGAGCTGGAATCCGGGGGCCCAGCGCTTCAAGGGCTATACGGCGTCCGAAATCATCGGCCAGCATTTCTCCAAATTCTACACGCCGGAAGACAAGGCGGCCGAGTTGCCCAGGCGCGCGCTGGAAACCGCGGCGCGCGAAGGCAAGTTCGAACACGAAGGCTGGCGCGTCAGGAAAGACGGCACCCGCTTCTGGGCGCATGTGGTGATCGATCCCGTCCGCGATCCCGCAACCGGCGCGGTCACCGGCTTCGCCAAGATCACCCGCGATCTGACCCAGAGGAATGAAGCGGCCGAACGGCTTCGCCGCAGCGAGGAACAGTTCCGCCTGCTGGTCCAGGGCGTCACCGACTATGCCATCTACATGCTCGATCCCAAGGGCATCGTCACCAACTGGAACAGGGGCGCCGAGCGCATCAAGGGCTACAAGGCAGCCGAGATCATCGGCCGGCATTTCTCGCAATTCTATACGCAAGAGGAACGCGATGCCGGCGTGCCGGAATATGCGCTCGACACCGCGCTGAAGGAGGGCCGCTTCGAACGCGAAGGCTGGCGCGTGAGGAAGAACGGCCAGCGCTTCTTCGCCCATGTGATCATCGATCCGATCTGGATGCCCGACGGCGAGCTGGCCGGCTTTGCCAAGATCACCCGCGACATTACCGAGCGCAAACAGGCGCAGGAGGCGCTCGAGCGCACCCAGCAGGCGCTGGTCCAGGCCCAGAAGATGGAGGCGATCGGCCAATTGACCGGCGGCGTGGCGCACGACTTCAACAATCTTCTGATGGCGGTCCTGGGCAGCCTGGAGCTTTTGAAAAAGCGCCTGCCCGACGATCCCTTGATGCGGCGGCTTCTG
This sequence comes from Rhizomicrobium sp., assembly GCA_035524155.1. Lineage (GTDB taxonomy): Bacteria > Pseudomonadota > Alphaproteobacteria > Micropepsales > Micropepsaceae > Rhizomicrobium. The sequence goes on along the minus strand of DATKPL010000376.1, from coordinate 3,141 downwards.
GACAACGCCATGCTGGGCGCGCAGCGCGGCGCCTCGCTCACCCAGCGCATGCTGGCGTTCGCCCGGCGCCAGGACATGGCGGTGGGTTCGGTCAGGCTGGCCGGGCTTTTGGAGGGCATGAAGGAATTGCTCTCGGCGTCATTGGGCGCGACCGCGGCGGTGGACATGAAATTCGCCGCCGATATTCCTCCCGTGATCGCGGATGAAAACCAGCTTTCCTTGGCGATCCTGAACCTGGCGGTGAATGCGCGCGATGCCATGCCGGATGGCGGCACGGTGACGATCGCGGCCGATCACATGACGCTTCCCGCCGGCAATGCGCTGGGCCTGGCCAAGGGCGATTATGTGCGCCTGACGGTGAGCGACACCGGGCAGGGCATGGATGCCGAGACCCTGGCGCGCGCCACCGAGCCTTTCTTCACCACCAAGGGCGTGGGCAAGGGCACGGGGCTGGGCCTTTCCATGGTGCAGGGGATGACCGAGCAGCTGGGCGGGAAATTCGTGCTGGCCAGCGGGAAAGGCGAAGGCACGCGCGCCGAAATGTGGCTGAAGGCGGCGGGCGATGATGCGGGCGCGGGCGAAGGGCGCGCCGCCCCGCATGGCGCGCCCGCCGAAACCCGCAAGCTCAGCATCCTGGCCGTGGACGACGATCATCTGGTCCTGTTCAACACCGCCGAGATGCTGCGCGATCTGGGCCATGCGGTGTGGGAGGCAAGTTCGGGCCAGGCGGCGCTGGATCTGCTGGCCAAGCATCCGGCCGATCTGGTGATCACCGATCAGGTGATGCCCAAGATGACGGGCGCGCAGTTGATCGACAGAATTCGCCAGGATCATCCGGCAATGCCGGTGATCCTGGCCACCGGTTATGCCGAGGCGCCTGCCGATCTCGATCCCGCCATTGTGCGGCTGAGAAAGCCCTTCACCCAGAATGAATTGCGCGCTCTGATCGAGAAAAGCTTCATCGCCTGACGGCCGGCGCGCGCACGCCGCAACATAGGCGGAATGTGTGAATGCCATGCCGTGGCCACACGGCCTATGGTTGCGTCCCCCGTTCCGCCCATGAAAGGATGGGGAAGGAGGCGGCAATGACGCGAACGATGATGTGGACGGGCGTGGCCTGTCTGGCGCTGTTCTGCCAGGCGGCGTCTGCGCAGCAATCGAGCGACAGGCTGCCCGGCTATCTGTCGGCGCACGAGATGCCCGATGCCGCGGCGATATTGGGGCCGCCGCCCGCCGACGGATCGGGCACCAAGGAGGGCGATGTCGCCACCTATCGCAAGACGCGGGCGTTGCAGGACAGCCCGCGCTGGATGCTGGCGATCCGTGACGCGCAATTCGGGCCAAAGGCCATCATGGGCGAATATTCCTGCGCCGCGGGCATGGCGCTGGACCCCGCCGTTGATCCGGCGCTGTTTCACCTCTTGTCCCGCATGGTCGAGGATTCCGAGGCGATCGAACAGCACGCCAAGGCCACCTATAAGCGGCCCCGGCCCTTTGTCGAGAATGGCGGACCGATGTGCACGCCGGGCGACCAGGCCATCGTCAAAAGCTATTCCTATCCCTCCGGCCATTCGACCTTCAGCTGGGCGGCGGGCATGATCATGGCGGAATTGATGCCGGAACGCGCCACGTCCCTGTTGCAGCGGGCGCGCAGTTACGGGGAAAGCCGGGTCGTGTGCGGCGTCCATTATGAAAGCGATGTGGAAGCGGGCCGGGTGGTGGCGTCTTCCCTGTTCAGCGTGCTTCAGGACAACCGGGAATTCCGCGCCGACCTCGATGCCGCGCGCAGCGAACTTGCCGCCAAGCGCGCCCAGGCGCCGGCGCCCGATGCCGGCGAATGCAGGCTGGAAGCCGAAGCCGACGCCAATCCGGTGTGGTGAGCGGAACTTCATCCTGACGCGCGCGGAATTTTTTGGCGCGCGTGCATTTGTCCAATTCTTCACGCCTGCCGTTCAATATTTCCATCTTCTGCACGCGCGCCGCGGCTGTTATGACAGAAAAAAGACGTCAAGCAGACAGCAACCGAGGAAAGACATGCGCGCCATCGCCGATCGCCGGGTTGGAGGGAGTTTATCGCGCTCGCTGATGAGCGGATTTTTGCTGGGCGGCGGGTTTCTTCTCTGCCAGGCCAATACGGCCCATGCCGCCTGGCCGCCGCAAGGCGGGCGCGGCGCCTGCATGGTGACCAAGACCAGCGACGTGCCGGCCCGGATGCGCGACGGCACCATCCTGCGCGCCGATGTCTATCGCCCGCAGACCAAGGAAAAAGTGCCGGTGATCCTGATGCGCACCCAGTACGGCAAGGGCGCGGCGCAGGTCGAGCCCGCGCGTTTCCAGACGCCGGAATGGTTCGCCTCGCAATGCTACATCGTGGTGATCCAGGATATCCGCGGGCAGGGCGCTTCCGACGGCACTTTCTATGAATATGCCCATGACCGCGACGACGGCTACGACAGCGTCGAATGGGCGGCGCACCTGCCGGGCTCGAACGGCAAGGTGGGCATGTATGGCTCGTCCTATGTGGGGGCGACGCAATGGCTGGCCGCGACAGGGGCGCCGCCGTCGCTGAAGGCGATCGTGCCGTCGAACACGGCGTCGGATTATTATGACGGCTGGACCTATGAGGACGGCGCGTTCCGCCTCGCTTTCGTTGAGCCCTGGATGGCCGAGACCATCGCTTCAACCGCCGCGATCCAGCGCCACGACGAGCACGCGTTGGGTTTGCTCAAGGAAGCCAACAAGAGCATGGCGAAATGGGAGGCGTTCCAGCCCTATGACAAGGTGCCGTTCTTCCAGCCCAACGATCCCAAGGTCGCGCCGTATTTCTTCGACGCCATCAAGCATTCCACCGACGATGCTTATTGGCATGCCTTCTCGATCAAGAATCGCTATAACAAAGTGCAGGTGCCTGTCCTGGCGTTCGACGGCTGGTACGATGCCTTCATCAATGGCGCGCTGGAGAATTTCAACGGCGTGAAGGCGCAAGGCGCGACGCAGGTCGCGCGCGACAATTCCCGCATCATAGTGGGACCGTGGGAGCATCTGGGCTGGGGCCGACCCGAAAGCATGGTGAGCCCGCGCCTGCATGCCATCGGTGCGGTGGCGAACAGCCCCGTCAACGACATGAGCATCGCCTGGTTC
>DATKPL010000375.1:0-5400 GCA_035524155.1 Rhizomicrobium sp. | reverse complement strand
CGTGACAGAATTCGCAGCCTTTGATGCGATCGGTTTCCGGCCCGGGCTGGGCATGGGCCGGGGCCGACAGGATCGCCAGACATGCCGCCGCCAGCCGCAGAAGATTCGCATGGGGCATGAATACTGCTCCTTCGTGTCCTGGCTCCCTGTTCCTACCGAACAGGAACGCGCGTCCCGCGGCTGGACGGAAAACATTGTGGTCTTCGGCTTGTTTGGGTGCGTTGATTCAGATCAATGCCGCGAACCCGGCCGCGCCGCAGCATTCAAAAAAAGGAATGCGGCGATGCTGGAGATCAACCCTGAAAAAGTGCGGCAGATCATCGAGCGGGCACGCATGTTCGATGCGAAGGAGGGGGTAAGCGATCCGAATTCCGGCTCCAACCCGTCCGACGACATGATGGCCGACGTGCTGGAGGATCTGGACGGCGATGCCACCGCCGAGGAGCTCGCGGAGTGCATCCGCGGGCTCGACGAAGACGAACAGATCAACCTGGTGGCGCTTGCCTGGATCGGGCGCGGCACCTATGACGCGTCGGACTGGGCCGAGGCGGTGTCGGAAGCCAGGCGCGTCCATAATGCGCGAACCGCGGAATATCTTCTGACGTTGCCCATGTTGGGCGATTATCTGGAAGAGGGCTTGGCTGCGATTGAAGAGAAGGAAGACGAGTCCGGAGACGAGGAATAGGCATGCAGCCCGAAACCTCCGCCTTGGCCCTTCCCATCGAGAGGCAGGACGTTGTTGTCGGGTCCCGGAACCTGCCCGGCACATTGTACTTGCCGGAAAATCCCTTCTCCCTGGTGATCTTCGCGCATGGCAGCGGCTCAAGCCGTTTCAGTCCGCGCAATCGCCAGGTCGCGGAAACGCTCGCCAGATACGGCATGGCGACTTTGTTGTTCGATCTTCTGCATCGGCAGGAGGAAGAGGCGCAAGGACGCGCCAAAGTGTTCGATATCGGCTTTCTTGCCGAGCGGCTGATCGATGCCGTTGCCTGGGCGGATCACCGCTGGGCCGGAGGAAAAATGCCGATCGGCCTTTTCGGCGCCAGCACGGGTGCCGCGGCCGCTCTGGCGGCTGCCGCGCATTTGCCGAAACGCGTGGGCGCGGTCGTTTCGCGGGGCGGACGTCCCGACCTGGCCGGAGCGGCGCTGGACGACGTCCTGGCGCCGACCTTGCTGATCGTGGGAGGCGCAGATCTCGAAACCTTGAAATTGAATCGCGCCGCCGAGCTTCGCCTGAAGGGCATCACCGCGCTGAAGATCGTTCCCGGCGCGACGCATCTCTTTTCCGAGCCTGGGGCGATGGACGAGGTCGTGATGCTGGCTCAAAACTGGTTTGAGCGCTACCTCACGGAGTTTCCCGACTGAAGAGAAACATGTTTCACGATCGCCAAGACGCGGGAGAGAGGTTGGCCGCCGCCCTTGCGGGTTTCAGGGACGAGGATTGCGTGGTGCTGGCGTTGCCGCGGGGAGGCGTGCCGGTCGCCGCCGAGGTGGCGAAGAGCCTGGGAGCGCCGCTCGATCTTCTTCTCGTGCGCAAGATCGGCGCGCCCGGCCAGCCCGAACTGGCCGTCGGTTCGGTCACCGACGGCGGAGCGCCGATCATCGTGCGCGACGGCGAGTTGATGTGGCGCACGGGAACCAGCACCCGGGACTTCGACAAGATTTGCGCCCGCGAGCTGGGCGAGATCGAGCGCCGGCGGAAATTCTACCTTGGCGGCCGCTCGCCAAAGCCCTTGGCGGGTAAAACCGTGATCGTGGTGGACGATGGCCTGGCCACGGGCAATACGATGCAGGCCGCGCTCCATGCCGTGCGCCAGCGCAAGCCCGGGCAGGTGGTGATGGCGGTGCCGGTGGCGCCTGCAGGCACCTTGGAAAAATTCCGCCCCCTGGCCGATCGGGTGGTCTGCCTGGAAACCCCGGAACCGTTCGGTGCGGTGGGATTTTTTTATGATGACTTCGAACAGGTGAACGACCAGGACGTCGTCCGGCTTCTGGCGGAACAAGAGCGGCGTCTGGCGCATAGCAAGGCCAAGGTTGGCGATGAGTGAGATCAAATCCCGGGTCGCTGACCTTTCCGCCGCGGAAAAAAAGATCGTCAGGGCGCTGGCGGATGCCGCGACGGACTTGCCGCCCCCCGAACAGGCGGGGCCGTTCGGCGCGGCCTTTGCCGGATTTGGCAATGCGGAATTGGTGCTGCTGGGCGAGGCCACCCACGGCACCAGCGAGTTCTACCGGGCACGCGCCGCCATCTCGCGCTATCTGATTCAAAATCACGGATTCAATATCATAGCCGTCGAGGCGGATTGGCCCGACGCCCAGCGCGTGGACCGTTATGTACGCCATCTCGCGCCCGAACCCAGTCAGGACGAGGCCTTCGCCCGCTTCCCCAGCTGGATGTGGCGCAATCTCGAAGTCCTGGAATTCGCGCAATGGCTGAGGAGCGAGAACGCTCATCGCGGCGAGGGGGACCAGGTGGAATTCCGCGGTCTCGATCTCTACAGCCTTTCCAGCTCGATCGCATCCGTGCTCGCCTATCTCGGCCGCGTCGATCCGGCCGCCGCGGACGAAGCGCGCCGCCGCTATGGTTGCCTCACACCCTGGCAGGACGAGCCGTCGCGCTACGGTCATTACGCCATGATGGGCGGGGAGACGTGCGAGCGGGAAGCCACCGAGCAACTGATCGCGCTCTTGAAGAACCGTTTGTCCTATGCCGCCCGGGATGGCGAGCATTTTTTCAATGCCGCGCAGAATGCGCGGATCGTGCGCACCGCGGAACGCTATTACCGCACCATGTACCATGGCGCGCGGGAATCCTGGAATCTGCGCGACCGCCACATGTTCGACACGCTGCAGATGCTGGTATCGCATCGCCCGGGCGGCAAGGCGATCGTGTGGGCGCATAATTCCCATATCGGCAATGCGGCGGCCACATCGATGGGGTGGGAAGGGGAATTCAACATCGGCGAACTCTGCCGCACCGCGTATGGCGAGGACATGGTGGCGATCGGATTCGGCACAGACAGCGGCACGGTCACCGCCGCTTCGGACTGGGACACGCCCCCACAAGCGAAGAATATCCTTCCGGCGCGGCCGGACAGTTTCGAATATTTGTTTCACCGGACCGGGCATGCGCGCGCCCTGTTCGACTGGCGGGGAAGGCTCGATCTTCGCGAGATGATGGCTGAGCCCAGGCTGGAGAGGGCGATCGGCGTCGTTTACCGGCCGGAGACGGAATTTCTCAGCCATTATTTCCGCGCCGCGATGAGCGAGCAATTCGACGCCATGGTCTGGTTCGATCAAAGCCGTGCGGTTACCGAACTTTCCCATGAACATTGGTCCGGCCAGGTCGAAGCCTATCCGTCCGGCCTATAGCGCCGCCGGCCTCAGGGATGAACCAGAGTGCCATAGACGCCGTGGGACGTTCCAGCCCGAGGACCGCCATCCTCCATGAACGCCGCGGGCTGGGGCGCAATCCAGACGATATCGGGGCTTTTGCGGTGAACCAGGCACGCCGCGGTAAGCTTCCTGGGGTAGCCCACAATGATCGGCGCCACCACGCGAAGGCGCGGCGGCAATCTGATCGCCTGATGACCTTCCGGCGTGTTCAGCCAGCCTTGCGCCATGCCGATCCAGCAGGTCCCCAGCGCCAACTCGGTCGCCGCCAGCATGAGATTCTGGGCCGCGAGGGCGCAATTCTCGGTGCTCCATCTTTCGTCATCCGGCGCCGAAATGACGATCAGCGCAGGCGCATGATGGAAGAGCTGAAAATCGGGATCGCGCAGCATGGCCTTGAGCCGCTCTTCGTTGGATCCGCCTGGCGCGTTATGCAGGAACCAGGCCTTGGCCTGGTCGGAGATTTTCTGCAGAAGTGCCCTGTCCGTCACCACCGCGAAATGCCAGGACTGGCCGTTCATCGCGCTGGGCGCCCATAGCGCCGCATCGATCAGTCTGGATAAATCGGACCGCGAGACCTCACTGCTCTCGAATTCCCGCGTCGCGCGGCGTTCGTGGATGGCGGCCAGAAGCTCCATGGCGATCTCCCTTGATGGCATGAAGATTCCGGATCGCACCTGGGGAGTCGTTGATCCGGATCAACGCGGCGCACGCAATCGGGCATAGATTTTCAAAAAGGAGCAGCGTGGGATGAAAGTTTCATGACAGACATCTTCAAGGACCGCGAACAAGGCTATGAGGCAAAATGGGCTCACGATGAGGAAACCCTCTTCGAGATCATGGCCAAGCGCGATGCGTGGCTTGGCCGATGGGCCGCCGAAATCATGCAGCTGCCGGCGGGAGAAGTCGCCTCCTATGTGAAAGCCGTGGTCGATGCAGGCCTGCTGGGAAAAGGCAATGAGCCGGTGTTTGAAAAGATTCGCGAAGACTTTGCCGCGAAAATGCTGGCCTGCCCGGATTCCATCATCCGGCGGAAAATGGAGGACTTTCGCCATCAGGCGGCTGATGCTGTCCTGAAAAAGAAATAGGAGATTATTTCCTGAGGCTCAGGATATAGGCCGACACGTCGGCGATTTCCTGACGGGTCAGGTTGTAGTCCGGCATCCGCGCGTGAGGCGTGCTGAGAAAAACCTCCAGCGAGGTTTCGGTCGTGCTGCTCATTTGCGCGACGGATGAGAATGAGGGGGCTGCGTCATTGCCGCCGGCAATGACCGCGTTGGGCGTGACCCTGTGGCATGCGGCGCACCATGTCTTGGCGATCCGCTCGCCGTTTATCAAATCCTGGGCGGAAGCCGGGGAAACGGCTCCGGCAACGAGGCAGCAGGCAAGAAAAATCGCCGATCGCATGTCATGATAGGATCAGTCCTAGGGCGGAAACACTTTGATCTGGCGCAAACAGGTCGCGTTTTGATCCAGATCAGGGAAATGGCGCGCCAACGCCCGGCCCGAGAGGACCGCCGCCTGTCACGTCAGCTCCACGGTCTGGCCGTGATCGGGCACCAGGCATGACCAGCGATATTTCTCCTCCAGGGCATGGCGGAGGGCATCGGCGCCGGATGGCTCGCCGTGAATGATAAAGGCGGTGCGGGGCGGGGAGCGAAATCCGCCGGCCCAGCGTAGCAACTCGTTCCGGTCGGCATGAGCCGAGAGCATGGAGAGATTGTGCACCTTCGCCCGCACCGGCACATACTGGCCGTACATTTTGATGCTCTCAGCGCCCGCCACCATTGCCGCCCCCCGCGTGCCCCCGGCCTGGAAGCCTGTGAAAAGGATGGCGCTTCGGGGATCGGGTGCATAATGCTCCAGGTGATGCAGCACGCGGCCGCCTGTCGCCATGCCGCTGGCGGAGATGATCACCTTGGCGATCGGATTGGTGGTGAGTGCGGCCGATTCCTCGCCGGTATGCACATAACGGATATCGCCACCCAGACGCTTGAGCGCCGAGGC
>DATKPL010000374.1:0-2693 GCA_035524155.1 Rhizomicrobium sp. | reverse complement strand
CTTTCGAGCTGGGTTTCAAGGCTCAATTGCGCGGCATAGCTTTGCGTGCCGGCGCGCGCAGCCACGCCCGCCAGCGCCACCTGCTTCTTTTCGAATCCCACGATCTCCTGGGTGGCCTCGATTTCCGCGCGATACGCGGCCAGCGCAATCAGCGTGTTGGCGACATTGGCGGCAAGCGTCAGCGAAGCCGCGCGTGCGGCGTTCTTCTGATAATCGACCGCGGCACTCAGACCTTCCACCTGGCGGCGCTCGCCGCCGAACAGATCCAGCGTATAGCTTACCTCGCCTGACAGGGTGAACAGATTGAAAGTGCCTTCGTGGAATTTGAGCGGCGTCGCGTTGGTCGCCGGGTGCTCGCGCGCCGCGCTGAAACCGGCGCTGATTTGCGGATAGAACACGCCTTCTCCGCTTTTGAGTTCGTCTTGCGCTTCTTTCAGCGTCGCCCGGGCGGCCGCGATCGAGGGACTGCCCTGAAGCGCGTCCTTGACTGCCTGATCGAGCGCCGGCGAAGCGAACAGCGACCACCATTCGGCGGGAAGGGCCGCGGATATATCGAAACTTTGGGCCGCGTTCCGGGCCGGCGCCGTGGCGGAAGGCTGGGTGCCGCTTGTATATTGCGGGACGGCTGGCGGATCGGGCGCTTTGAAATCCGGACCAACCGTGCAGCCTGCCAGCAGCAGCGTTGCGCCCGTAACCAGTGGCAGCGCGCGCTTATTTCGTGCCGACATAGACATCGACCAGTTGTCCCGGAAAAAGCTTCACATTGGGTGGGGTTTGAAAGCGGAAAATGACCGGCAGGACGCGGACGTCGACCTGCTCCAGCCGCTGATCCGAAAGCTCGATCTTGGGCGAGACATAAGGTTGCATGCGCGCAAACGTCAGAGGCACGCTGATGTTGGTGCCCTGGATGAACATCCGCGCTGTCATTCGCGATGGCGGTGGAAGCCGGTTGATCAAGATTTCGTCGATATAGCTGCGCACTTCCAATGTGCCGCTGTTGGAACCCATCACGATCAGGGGCAGATAACCTTGGGTGTAGGCGTCATAGGCGCCCTGGGTGGAGACATAGCTCCCCACCGCCGATTCGATGGACATCACCACGCCGTCTTCGGGCGCGCGGATAGTGTATTTGGCGAGCAGGGCCTCGGAGGCCGCAGCCGCCTTGAGCGCCGCCACATAGCTGGTTTCAGCCACCTCGACATTGCTTTTCTGCACCGCCGCGTTGTTGCGGTCGGTATCGAGGGTATCGCGGCTTACCGATTGCGGGTCACGGGCGAAAGAATCTTCCTGTTTGGCAAGCGTGTCGCTGGCGGTCTTGAGATTGGCGCGGGCATTGCCGATCTGCGCTTCGGCCACTCTCACCTGGGCTTCCAGCTGTGCCGTGGTCTGGCGCTGAATGGAGTCATCGATCGCCAGCAGGGGCTGACCCTTCTTCACGCTTGCGCCTTCGCTCACGAACAGACGGGTAATGGGACCGGGCACTTCGGGAAAGATGGCGATATTCTCTCCATGGGACTGGGCGCTTTCCACTATCCCGTTGGCATAGATGCCGTCGCCGAAGGGATTGGCGGCGGGGTTGAAGGCGGGAGGCTGCGACGGAATGGGCTGGGCCGACACATAAGCGCTCGCCAGTCCGGCAGCCACACCGATCACCGCCATTGCGAAGATCACCCGGATGCCGGTCACGCCGCCAAGCAGCCCGCTCAGGCTTTGGCGCGTGTTCAAGGGCTTGAGCGGTTGATGCATGGCGGCCTCAGCTTGCCGCAAGAAGGTGGTCCCTGGCCGGGTCCGCCGCCTTGATTTGGGTCAAGCGACCGTCCGCCATGTCCATGATCCGGTCGGCAAATTCAAAGATGCGCGCATCATGGGTGACGATGATGATGCAGCGTTTCTCGGTCAAAAGCTCGTCGCGCACGAATTTCACGATGTTGCGGCCGGTTTCGCCGTCGAGCGAGGCGGTCGGTTCGTCCAGGACAAGGATATCCGGCCGGCTCACGATGGCGCGGGCGATCGCCACGCGCTGCTGCTCGCCGCCGCTAAGCTTGACGGGAGGTAGCCCGGCGCGATTCTCCAGTCCCACGACCTTCAGATCGCGCAGCGCCTCCTGCATGGCGTCGTCCCAATTCCTGCGCTGCAGGATCAGCGGAATGGCGACATTCTCCACGGTCGTGAGGCGGGGGAAGAGGTGATAGTCCTGAAACACGAAGCCCAGCTTGTTGAGACGAAACTGGGCAATGGCGTCAGGCTTGAGGCTCCAGATGTCGTTGCCTTCGATCTCGACCTTGCCCTGATTGGGCTTGAGGATCCCGGAGATCATGCTCAGCATGGTGGTCTTGCCGCTGCCCGATGGGCCCACGACATACAGCATCTCGCCGAAATAGGCTTCGAAGCTCACATCCTTGACCGCCATGGTGCGGGCCGCGCCGTCGCCGAACCATTTGGTGAGGCCTGTGGCCCTGATCGCGACATTCGGCATTGTCAGCTCCGGAAGATGTCGAAAGGTTCGATCTTGAGCACCTTGCGCACGCCGATATAGGAGGAGACTGACGCGATGATCACGACCATCACGAAGGCAAGCCAGATATTGGTGTAGGTCACCATGGCGGCATAATCGGGAAGCCTGAGATGCGCCAGGAACGTCAACAGGGTACAGATGCCAACACCCAGGCCGTAGCCTGTGAGCGCCGTGAAGG
>DATKPL010000373.1:0-3898 GCA_035524155.1 Rhizomicrobium sp. | reverse complement strand
GACCGACAATTTCTTCGCCACCTTGAATTCAGCGGTCTTCTCCGACGGCACGTTCGTCTATGTGCCCAAGGGTGTGCGCTGCCCGATGGAGCTCAGCACCTATTTCCGCATCAATGCCAGCGAGACCGGCCAGTTCGAGCGCACCCTGATCGTGGCCGACGAGGGCGCTTACGTCTCGTACCTTGAAGGCTGCACCGCGCCCAAGCGCGACGAGAACCAGCTGCATGCCGCAGTGGTCGAGCTGGTGGCGCTGGACAACGCCGAGATCAAATATTCGACCGTGCAGAACTGGTATCCGGGCGACGAAGAAGGCAAGGGCGGCATCTATAATTTCGTCACCAAGCGGGGCGATTGCCGCGGCGCGCGCTCCAAGATCAGCTGGACTCAGGTCGAGACCGGCTCCGCCATTACCTGGAAATATCCCAGCTGCATCCTGCGCGGCGACGGCTCGGTGGGCGAGTTCTATTCCATCGCCATCGCCAATCATTTCCAGCAGGCCGACACCGGCACCAAGATGATCCATCTGGGCAGGAACACCCGCTCGCGCATCATCTCCAAGGGCATCAGCGCCGGCAAGGCGCAGAATACCTATCGTGGGCTGGTGAGCGTCTATGGCAAGGCCGAGAACGCGCGCAATTTCACCCAGTGCGATTCACTGTTGATCGGCTCGCAATGCGGCGCTCATACCGTGCCTTATATCGAAAGCCGCAACCCATCCGCGCGGGTGGAGCATGAAGCGACCACCTCCAAAATCGCCGAGGATCAATTGTTCTATTGCCTGCAGCGCGGATTGAACCAGGAAGAGGCGGTGGCGCTGATCGTCAACGGCTTCTGCAAGGAAGTGCTGCAGCAATTGCCCATGGAGTTCGCGGTCGAAGCGCAGAAGCTGGTGGGCATTTCATTGGAAGGTTCGGTGGGTTGACGATGCTTGAGATCAAGAACCTTCATGTCGCTGTCGACGGCAAGGAAATCCTCAAAGGTTTGAGCCTGCGGGTCGATGCCGGCGAGGTGCATGCCATCATGGGCCCGAACGGCTCGGGCAAGTCCACCCTGTCTTATGTCTTGGCCGGACGCGCCGGGTATGAGATCACCGAAGGCAGCATCAGCTACCGTGGCGAAGATCTGGCCGCCTTGGCGCCAGAAGAACGCGCCGCCAAAGGCGTGTTTCTCGCCATGCAATATCCGGTGGAGATTCCCGGCGTCACCACCATGATGTTCCTCAAAAGCGCCATCAACGCCCAGCGCCGCGCCCGTGGCGAGACCGAACTGGATGCCGTGGCGGTACTGAAGGTGGTGCGCAAGAAAGCGGCCACCCTCAATGTCTCGGAAGAGATGCTGAAGCGCGCGTTGAATGTGGGCTTCTCGGGTGGCGAAAAGAAGCGCCTGGAAATCCTGCAGATGGCGTTGTTCGAACCCAAGCTGGCGATCCTGGACGAAACCGATTCCGGCCTGGACATCGATGCGCTGCGTCTGGTCGCGGAAGGGGTCAATTCGCTGCGGTCGCCGGAACGCGCCATGCTGCTCATCACCCATTATCAGCGCCTGCTCGACTATATCGTGCCGGACCGCATTCATGTTCTGGCCAAGGGCCGCATCGTCGCCGAAGGCGGCAAGGAGCTGGCGCTGGAGCTGGAAGCCAAGGGCTATGAGCAGATCATAAAGGACGCGGCATGACGGTGGCGCTTCCCACCCGCCGCGTCGAGGAATGGAAATATTCCGATCTGGCGCGCGCTTTGGGCGATGCCGGTTTCGGCGAGGACAGCGCACGGGCGCTGGCCGGGCCGGTGCAGCAAGGCGTTGAGGCCTTTTCGTTGGACGAGCCGGACCGCCCGCAATGGGTGACGGCGCACTACGGCAAGCTTCCGGCCAATTCGGTGAGCGCTGTTTCGCTGGCCAAAGCGCGCGGCGGCATCGCGCTTCGCGTGCACAAAAACAAACATATCGAAGCACCGCTGGCGCTGGATTTCACGGGCCAAGGCCATGTGCGCGCCCTGCTGGTGCTGGACGAAGGTGCATCGCTCACCCTGATCGAGCGCTGCGACGCGGGCGGGACTCGCAATACCGGTTTTGAAATCGTGCTGGGCCGCAATGCCCGGCTGGATCATGTGCGCATCGCGCCCAATTCGGCTGCCGTCCAAGTCGAAGAAATCTCCATGACCCTGGCCAATGACGCCCAATATCGGGCACATTTCGCCAATTTCGGCGCCAAACTGTCTCGCCTGGAGCTAGCGATCGCGATCGAAGGAGCGGGCGCTGGTGTCGATCTTTCCGGTGTCAGCGTTTTGTCAGGCATCTCTCATGCCGATATCACCACCCAAGTCACGCATGCGGTGGGGCAAACACAAAGCCTGCAGCTGTTCAAAAAAGTGGTGGGCGAGGGCGCGCAGGCTGTTTATCAGGGCAAAGTGATCGTGAAGCCGGATGCCGATGGCTCCGACAGCCGCCAGACCGCCAAGGCGTTGTTGTTGGGCGCGCGGGCAGAGGCCGATCTCAAGCCCGAACTCGAAATCCTTGCTGACGATGTCAAATGCGCCCATGGCGCGGCGGTGGGCGATCTGGACGCGGATTCCCTGTTCTATCTGAAAGCGCGCGGCATTCCCGAGAGGGAAGCGCGCCATCTTCTGCTCCATGCCTTCCTGGAAGACGCGGTCTCCGGTATCGCCAACACCGATTTGCGCGAAACCGTGCGCGGCGCGGTCAGCCGCGCCCTGGACGAGGTAACGGCATGACCGCGCCCGCCAAAATCGTTCCCGCCTTCGACGTGGAAAAAGCGCGAGCCGATTTCCCGATCCTGTCGCGTCCAGTCTATGGCAAACGGCTGGCTTATCTGGATAGCGGCGCCTCGGCACAAAAGCCGCGCGCGGTGCTGGACGCGATGACGCGCTTCGCCGAAAGCGATTACGCCAATGTCCATCGCGGCGTGCATTTCCTGTCCGCCGCCGCCACCGACGCCTATGAAGCGGCGCGGCGCACGGTGCAGAAATTCCTCAACGCCGCGCGCGAAGACGAGATCGTCTTCACTAAGGGCGGCACCGAGGCGATCAACCTTGTGTCCTATTCCTTCCTCGCTCCTCGTATCCAGGCGGGCGACGAGATCGTGCTGTCGGTGATGGAGCATCATTCCAACATCGTGCCCTGGCATTTCCTGCGTGAGCGTCAGGGTGCGGTGCTGAAATGGGTGGATGTGCGCGATGACGGCAGCCTTGATATCGAGGTACTGGACGCCGCCATCGGCGCCAAGACCAAACTGGTCGCCATCAGCCATATGTCGAACGTGCTGGGCACGGTTACGCCGCTCAAGGAGATCGTGGCCCGCGCCCATGCCAAGGGCGTACCGGTCCTGGCCGATGGCTGCCAGGGCGCGGTGCATGAGATCGTGGATGTTCAGGCACTGGATATCGATTTCTACGCACTCACCGGTCACAAGCTTTACGGTCCCACCGGCATCGGCGTGCTATACGCCAAGCGCGCCCATCTCAAAGAGATGCGGCCTTTCAACGGCGGCGGCGAGATGATCCGCGAAGTCACCCGCGATGTCGTCACCTATGCCGATCCCCCCGCACGCTTCGAAGCCGGCACGCCGCCGATCATCGAGACGGTGGGTCTGGCGGCGGCGCTGGATTACCTGATGGCGCACGACCGCGCGGCGGTGAAGGCGCATGAGCACGATCTTCTGTCTTATGCGCGCGCGCGGATCCGCGATTTCAACTGGCTTCGCGTGATCGGCGATGCCCCCGGCAAGGGCGCAATCCTGTCATTCGAGACCGAGGGGATGCATGCCCATGATGTCGCCACCATATTGGATCGTGAAGGCGTGGCGGTTCGGGCAGGCCATCATTGCGCGCAGGTGCTGATGGAACGTTTCGGCGTGGCTTCAGCCAGCCGCGCCAGTTTCGCG
>DATKPL010000372.1:0-3414 GCA_035524155.1 Rhizomicrobium sp. | reverse complement strand
GTTGAAATAGGATTTTGCCTCGGCCAACAACTCCGGTGTCGTCATCAGGTCCAGCACCGTCAAGGCGACCGCTTTCGCGCCAGCCACCGCGCCCTTGTGAGCGATGGGCGTTGCCATCGCCATCGCCGCCGTCACATTGTGCGCGATGGTACTGGGAATATTGGACGGATAACGCACCGTTATCGTCGGGACCGTCCACATGATATCGCCCACATCGTCCGAGCCGCCTCCAGTGGGCATCCGCGCGTCGGCTGGCGGCCAGGGCCGCAGCGGAGTGACCTTGTCCCTGAGAGGTTGAATTCTGAAATGCTGCGCCTCCTGCACTTCGCGGGCAAATTTCTGATCATCGGCGCTCCATTTCGGCATGCCCACCAGCTCCATATTCGCCTGGGCTGCCTCCGCCAGCGGCTTGTTGCCGAAATTGGGCGCCGCGGTTCCAAGCACTTTCGAGGTCACTGTCGTGTCGGTAGCCATGGCGGCAGCCTGGGCGATACGGTTTCCGATATCCCACAGGTCACGGACCGACTTGAAGTCATGCTCGCGGAAATAATACCAGGTGGCCGCCGTTCCCGGCACGATATTGGGCTGTCCGCCACCGTCTGAAATCACATTGTGCGAACGCTGGGAGATATGAAGATGCTCGCGGCGGAATTGCCAGGCGACGTCCATGATCTCGGCGGCATCGAGCGCGCTGTGCCCGTCCCAGGGATCGGCGGCGGCATGAGCGGTCTTGCCGTGGAACGTATATTCCACCGACACCATTCCGTTCTGGCCCATATCGCCATAGTTGGTGGCGAACTCGCTCGCCACATGCACGAAGATGCAAGCGTCCACGTCCTTGAAAAGGCCATCCCGCACGTAAAAGGCTTTGCTGCCCAGAAGCTCTTCGGCAATGCCGGGCCATAGCATCAGCCGCCCTTTGATGTGATGCTTCTCCATCTCGGCTTTCACGGCCAAGGCCGCCGCGATGATAAGAGGCATGCCCGAATTGTGACCCTCGCCATGGCCGGGCGCGCCCGGCACGATCGCGTCAATGTTGGGATCGCCCGGTATTTGCGAGACACCACGCAGATCGTCTTCATCGCTTCCCAGCGCGATAAGCGGTCCTCCATCGCCCCACGTCGCGGTCCATGCCGTCGGGATGCCGGAAACGCCCTTGGTGATCTTGAAGCCATTCTTGGCCAGGATGCCGGTCAAATAATCGCTGGTGCGGTATTCCTGAAAACCGGGCTCCCCGAAGCTGAAGACGGTATCGACCATCACTTGCACCAGCTTGGCGTTGGCATCCACGTCCGCCATCGCGGCCTGCTTGATGTCGGCCGACGCTGCAGCCGAAACGGGCATCGGCATCACGGTGCCGGCCGACAGCAAGAGCGGCAAAAGCAATATCTTGTTGAAGCGGATCATTGAGGCCCCCTGCCAAATCCAACCATAGGAGAGCCCGCGCCGCCCTGAATGGCAATCCCCGCCGAGCTCAGGAAAGGCTAACGGACCTCGCGGTCCCCAGTTCGTCGAAGCATTGCCTATATTGCCTAAGGCCGATCCAACAGACGGCGAACGTAACCGGCCCCACGAGTCCCATGGAAAGCGCCAAGGCGTAGCGGAGCGCATGGGGATCCTGAAAAACATAATCGGTCAGAAGCGCGGGCAGGATCGGGCCGAAGGTGACGCCAATGATGCCATTGGTGAAAGGGAAGAGCGCGCCCAGCTGCCCGCGAAAACGGTTGGGCGACGTCATAAGGATCGCCGCCGGAATCAGTACCGCAGGAAATCCCTGGAAGAATTTGAACGGCGCCAGCAGCACCGAAGCCAGCACCGGATTGGGCGACAGCGGCAGAAGGATCGCGGGCAAGCTGATGCCTAGTGCGCCTAATCCCGTCAGCCGCAAACAAGCATCCACCTTGCCCTTGGCGATCAATCGGCTCGAATACCAGCCGGCGAAGATCAAGCCGATGGGGCCCATGACCAGGGTTTCGCTTCCGATGACCAGGCCCGCTTGCCGGGCGTTCCAGCCCCAGGTGCGAATGAAGAGCTCGGGATACCAGGCATCGCCGAATGCGATCAGCGCATAAAGCGCGCCACCCGCATAAAAGGCGACAAACATCCATTTGTAGCGCACCAGGAAGGCGAACAGTTCGTGAAGCTCCTGGGCGGCGTCGGCGCGCATCGCGGCGGACGGCGAGCCATGGTCGCGCCGAACCGGCTCGCGCAAGGTGGAGAGCCATAGCGCCACTACCAGGGCCGGCAGGCCCACGACAAGGAACACGGCCTGCCATGACCGCATGTCGCCCAGCAGGGGCACATGCACGACCGGCGTATGCACCAGAGCGCCCACCAATATGCCCCCCAACACCATCGAGAGCCCGATGCCCATGAAAATCCCACAGCCGAAGAAACTCAGCGCACGCGGCAACCGCGACTTGTCAAAATAATCCGACAGCATGGAATAGGCCGACGGCACCAGTGAGCCCTCGCCCACCCCGAGACCGATCCGCGCCAGAAGAAGCTGGACAAAATTTTGCGCGAGCCCGCAGCCGATCGTCATCAGGCTCCAAAGCGTGATGCCGGCCGTGGCGATCCATTTGCGGCTGAGGCGGTCGGCCAGCCAACCCAGCGGCAGCCCCATGACGGTATAGAAGATGCCGAACGCGCCGCCGGTCAGAAGCGCGAAGGCTGAGTCCTTGATGTGCAGGCTGCGTTCGATCGGACCGACCATGAGCGTGATGATCTGGCGATCCAGGAACGAGAAGCTGTAGGCGATCGTCAAGACCGCGGTCGCGTAGATGCCATAGCGGACGCTGAGCGGGGACGCTATCGGACCGCGCCCGGCGTCGCGCTCGTTTTCGGCGGCATCCTTGGTGAGCCCGACTGCGATCCCCGGCATCGATATCCCTCTTCCGAGATTTTGGATCAGTCCTTGAGGTCCAGCTTGTAAAGCTTGATCGCATTGGCGCGGCCGATCAAGTGTCTTGCATCATCGTCGATGATGTCGGTGGCGCCGAACCAGCTTGAGGCGTCCTCCATGGTTTCGTATGGATAGTCGGTGCAGAAATAGACCCGATCTTGGCCCAACACCTCGAGTGTGCAACGGAATGCGGGATCGTTGAAATTGCCGCTGGTGGTGACGTGGAAATGCTTGCGGAAATATTCACCCAACGGCCGTTTGCCCCGATATCCGCGGGGCGAGAAGCGCATGCGCGCTTCCAACCTGCCCAGGCCGAACGGAATCAACTCGCCCAAGTGACCCAGCACGATCTTAAGGCCGGGATTCTCGTCGAATATCCCAGAGCCGCACAGCCGAAGCGCATGGATCGACGTATCGACGCCGAAGCCCCAAGGCGCGCTCATCAGCCAGGGATGCCCCTGATAGATCGGCGCGCGTGAAATTTGCTGCATCCGGGGATGCAGATAGAT
>DATKPL010000371.1:0-5103 GCA_035524155.1 Rhizomicrobium sp. | reverse complement strand
CGCCGATCGGGCTGAAGAGATGGAAAAAGATCGCACCCGTCATGATGCCGATCGCCAGCGCCGCGCCGAAGATGCGAGTTCTGGGCACGAACAACAGGATCGAGGCGGTGAGCTCGCAAAGCCCGATGATCCAGCGTCCCGCCGGCTCGAACAAGGCGATGCCGGACCAGTCGCGCAAGGTTGAGAAGATGTAGATGCTCTCTGGAGCTCCGGTGAATTTGAAGAACAGGGACTGCACGAAAACCACGGCGATATAGGCGCTCAGCGCCCATGGAAGGCCGGTTCGGATTGTCATGGCTGATCCCCTTCGGTTCTGTGAAACCATTCGCAAGGGGAGGAATAAAGTTACCTGGCCTTCAAAGCTCGCGCAGCGGACGCCTCGCCACAGGCGTAAGGGGTGCATCCTCGGCGGCCTGAAGCTTGACTTGACGCTTGCGGCGAAGCGCGACGACCAGCATGGGGATCAGGTAAAGCAGCGCGGAAAAAGCCACCATCGCCTGCCAATGCATCAGCACCAGTACCGACAATCTCATCGCATACAGCGCCGCCGTCACGCATAGCGCGGTGACAACCAGGGCAGCCAGAAGAGCAGCCATTTTCATCATCCCGAAAATATAGGCGGCAATTTCAGGATGGACAAAGCGGCGTCCATGGCTTCGCCCGGCCATCCCTCCCGGAACCGGCTCTACTCCATTGATTGGCCTGGGGGATGCGGTGCAGGCAAAAAATTCTGGGGCCAGGTTGCCGCCCGCGTAAGAATTTACCGGGTTACGACTGCCCGCGGAAACTTCCTTGCGCCAGGATGACAAAGTTTGGCGATGAAGCGTCGCTAAGCTCATCCATCACATAAGCAAAAAGCGCGCATCAAGGCAGTCGGGGGACAATGATGAGTGAGACAGAGACCAAAGCGGTCAGCCGCAGGTCCTTGCTGAAAATGATCGGCACCGTGGCGGGCTCGACCGCCATGTACAACGCCATGACGGATTTGGGCTTTGCGCAGGAATCCGGCTATTCCGGCCCACCCAGGCTGGGCAATCCCAGACCGGGTACGTCCGTTCTGATTCTGGGTGCCGGCATCGCCGGCATGGTGGCGGCGCTGGAGTTGCGCGACGCCGGCTACAAGGTTCAGGTTCTGGAATACAACAACCGTCCTGGCGGACGGAACTGGTCGCTTTATGGCGGCGACACTTATACCGAGCTTGGCGGCGCCACTCAGCAGATCCAGTTCGCGCCCGGCCAATATTTCAATCCGGGGCCGTGGCGGCTTCCCTATCACCACCAGGGCATTCTGCATTATTGCAGCAGGCTGAACGTGGCGCTCGAGCCCTTCACCCAGGTCAATTACAATGCCTGGGTTCACAACACCGAAGCCTATGGCGGCAAGCCCAGGCGCTATCGCGAGGTGATGGGCGACTTCCAGGGCCATGTCGCCGAACTCTTGGCCAAATGCGCCGGGCAGAGCGCGCTCGACCAGGCGGTGAACAAGGAAGACAAGGAGATGCTGGTGGAAGCGCTCCGCCGCTGGGGCGCGCTCGATGAGAATCTGAAATATGTCAAGGGCGCGGCATCGTCACGCTTGCGCGGACCGCAAATCGCCGAAGGCGGCGGACTAAATTCACTGCCGGTTTATTCCGATCCCGACCCGCTTTCGATCGTCCTCTCGTCGCAGATGTGGCAATCGGTGGGACGCGGCCAGAATTTCGAATCCCAGACGCCCATCTTCCAGCCCAAGGGCGGCATGGGCCAGATCGGCAAGGCGTTCGGGCGCGAGCTGGGCAATCTGATCCAGTACAATGCCAAGGTGATTGACATCCATCAGGACGAGAAGGGCGTCACTGCGACCTATGTCAATTCACAAAAAGGCGGCACGCCACGCAAGGCCAGCGCCGATTGGTGTGTTTGCACCATTCCCGCTTCGATCCTGTCGCAGATTCCCATGAATGTGGGCGCCAAGATGCGCAACGCCATCAACCAGCTGCCCTATAGCGCGGCTGCCAAGATCGGCCTGCAGATGAAGCGCCGCTTCTGGGAGCAGGACGACAATATCTATGGCGGCATGAGCTATACCGATCAGCCCAATAGCCAGATCGGCTATCCGCAATGGGATTATTTCTCCAAAGGCAGGGGCGTGCTGCTGGCGGCCTATGTCTTCGACAAGGGGGCGTTCCATTTTGCCGCCCAGTCGCCCGAAGAGCGCATCAAGAACGCGCTGGAGTATGGCGAGAAGATTCATCCAGGCAACTACAAGGCCAACTATGAATGCGGCGTGGCGGTGGCATGGCATCGCGTGCCCTGGACCTTGGGCTGCGGCGGGCGCTGGACCGAAGAAAGCCGCAAGATGCACTATAACGATCTCTGCGCGTTGGACGGCCGCATCGTGCTGGCCGGCGAACATGCTTCGCGGCTGGCCGAATGGCAGGAAGGCTCCGTGCTGTCATCGCTGGATGCGATTACGCGGCTGCATCAGCGGGCGATGTCGGCCTAAAGCGTGGCTTGACCGCCCGTCCTCTTGTCCCCATGCTTTCCGGACTTGGGGAGGGGACATGACGCACCCGGAAAAGTCGCCCACGCGGCGCTCGCTGCTGTCCATGATCGGCACGATGGCGGGTGCGACCGCCATGTATAACGCCATGACCGAACTGGGACTGGCGCAAGAATCCGGTTATGCGGGTCCGCCCAGGCTGGGCCAGGCCAAGCCTGGCGCCAGTGTGTTGATCCTGGGCGCTGGCCTTGCCGGTTTGGTGGCGGCGATCGAACTGCGCGATGCGGGCTACAAGGTCCAGGTGCTGGAGTTCAACAATCGCCCGGGTGGACGCAACTGGACCATCTATGGCGGCGACAGCTTCACCGAATTGGGCGGCGCCACCCAGCATGCGCAATTCGACCAAGGACAGTATTTCAACCCCGGTCCCTGGCGCATTCCCTATCATCACTATGGCATGCTGCATTATTGCGAGCGGCTGGGTGTTGCGCTCGAGCCCTTTGTCCAGGTCAATTACAACGCCTATGTCCACTCGACCTATGCATTCGGGGGAAAGCCGCGCCGCTACCGCGAAGTGCAGGCGGATTTTCACGGCCATGTTGCCGAGCTTCTGGCCAAAAGCACACGACAAAGCGCGCTGGACCAGGATCTGAGCAAGGACGACAAGGAAGTCTTGCTTGAAGCGTTGAAACATTGGGGCGCGCTCGACGCGGATTATAAATATGTGAAAGGCCGCATCAGTTCTACCCGGCGCGGTCCGGCGGTGGATGAAGGCGGCGGCATCAATTCGTTGCCCACCTGGTCGGAGCCGACATCCACGTCGGATTTGCTGCAGTCCTATATGTGGCGGGCCATCGGCTACAGCCAGGACTTCGAATACCAGACGCCGCTCTTCCAGCCGAAAGGCGGCATGGGTATGATCGGCAAGGCGTTCGGCCGCGAGCTGGGCAATCTGATCCAGTACAATGCCAAGGTGATCGACATCAAACAGGATGCGAACGGCGTCACCGCGACCTATGTCGATGCGGTGAAGGGGGGCGCGCCGCGCCAGGCCCGCGCCGATTGGTGCGTCTGCACCATCCCGGTGTCCATCCTGTCGCAATTGCCGATGAATGTGGGCGCCAAGATGCGCGCGGCAATCAACCAATTGCCCTATGGCGCCAACATGAAGACAGGCCTGCAGTTCAAGCGCCGCTTCTGGGAGCAGGATGACCGGATCTTCGGCGGCATCACCTTCACCAACCAGCCCAATGCGCTGATCGGTTATCCGATGTGGGATTATTTCTCCAAAGGCAAGGGTGTGCTGATCGCTTCGCAAGCCAGCGGCAATGCCGGCATCGAGATGTCGTCCCAGGCGCCGGAAGAGCGCATCCGTCAATTGCTGGAATATGGCGAGAAGATTCATCCGGGCAACTACAAGCGCGAATATGAGTGCGGTGTCTCGGTCGCCTGGCATCGCGTGCCCTGGACCTTGGGCTGCTCCGGCTCATGGACCGATGCGGGGCGCGAGCAGCATTACGACAATCTCTGCGCGCTGGACGGGCGCATTGTGCTGGCGGGCGAGCATGCCTCGCGGCTGCCCACCTGGCAGGAAGGCGCGGTCGTCTCCGCCACCGACGCGATTACCCGTCTTCACGCCAAGGCGATGCAGGCATGAGACCGCTCTTCGCTTGCACGCTTCTGGTGTTGTCGGCGCTGCCTGCTGTGGCCCAGCAGCATGATTTTGGCCCCGGCGCGATGCAGCGGCCCGGCGATTGGACCTTCAAAACCGGGGAGGACATCTATACCCATGTCTGCCAGACCTGCCACATGCCCGACGCCAAGGGCGCGATGGGCGCGGGTGCGGGTTATCCCGCGCTGGCAAAGGATCCCAAACTGGCCGAGCCCGGCTACCCCATCGCCGTGGTGCTGCATGGACAGAAGGCGATGTTGCCTCTGGGTGGGCTCTTGTCGGACCAGCAGGTGGCGGATGTGGTGAACTATGTCCGCAGCCATTTCGGCAACAATTACAAGGACAAGGTTGCAGCCCAGGATGTGAAGGCGCAGCGGTGATAATCTTCCCGCGAAGCCTCGGGGGACACCGCATGAAATGGCTTTGGGTTATCGCGTCTCTTTGCATCGCGTCGCCCGCGTTCGCGCAAGGCGCCTTGAAGCCGCCTCTGGCCCCGCTGGGTTTTCTGCTGGGCAATTGGATAAGCGACGACGGCAAGGTGGCCGATACGGGCGGCACCTCCAAAGGCGGCTCGCTGATCGATGCCCGGTCCGATGGTTGGGCGCTGCTGCGCCAGGACCATACCGAGCTGTTCGACAAGGCCGGCAAGCCGGCCGGCAGCTTTCACCAGAGCATGATGATTTATTCCGACAATGGCGCGATCCGCGCCGATTATGTGGACGGCGAAGGGCATGCGATCCATTACGTCTCCGCCGAGATCGTGCCGGGTAAATCCGTGGTTTTTTCCAGTGCGCCCGGACAGGGGCCGGCTTTCCGTTTGCGCTATGACGTTGAGACACCGGACGTGATGATGGTGAGTTTCGCCATGATTCCGCCGGGTCAAAGCGAATTCCATCCCATCGCCACGGGTACGCTGCGGAAAATGAAATAGAGGCCGCATGAGAAACTC
>DATKPL010000370.1:0-10773 GCA_035524155.1 Rhizomicrobium sp. | reverse complement strand
CATCAGCACCCAGAAGGCGTCGACATAGCCAAGGAACACGGATTGCTGCTGCACCTGCTGGCCGATCCAGCCGATGGCCTGTTGTTTCGCCTGGGTGAGCGAGCTGCCCTGCGCCACGAAGAAATTCGTGACCTGCGCCAGGGTGTTCTGGAACGGCACGCTGGACGGGATGGCATGTTCGATCAGGCGGCTCTGATGCAGCTGTTCACGATGGGCCAACAGATTTGAGACGATCGAGATGCCGATCGAACCGCCCGTGTTGCGCGCCGCCGTCATCAGCGCCGAAGCCTGATCGGTCTTGCCGGCGGGCAAGCCGTCATAAGACGCAGCGATGATGGGCACGAAGATCAAAGGCAGCCCCGCACCCAGCAGGAACCGCGAGCGGGCGAAGAACCAGAAGCCCAGATCGCCATAGGTGTTGGTGAGGTCGTACATCGACAGCGCGCAGAAGATCGCGCCGATGGCGATCAGGTATTTCGGCTGAACCTTGCCCGAGACGCGGCCGACCACGACCATCATCATGATGGTGACCAGGCCGCCCGGCGACAGCACCAGCCCCGCCCAGGTCGCGGTATAGCCGAAGCCCTGCTGCACCAATTGCGGCAGGAATTGCGTGGTGGCCAGAAGAATGGCCCCGGTCGAGAGCATCACCAGGAAGCTGGCCGCGAACTGACGCGTCGCCAGCATGCGCACATCGACCGCGGGACTCTTATGCTTCATCTCCCACGGGATCATCAGCAGGAAAGCCAGTGCCGAGATGACCGACGCCCAGACGATGAAGGGTGACGCGAACCAGTCGTCTTCCAGTCCGCGATCCAGCACCAGTTCCAGCGCGGCCAGGAAAATGGCGACCAGCGAAAAGCCGATCATGTCGAAGGTTCGCGGGCGTTGCTGCGCTGCTGTCGCCGCGGGGGCTTCGCGCAGGATCATGGCGATGGCGATGGTCATGAAGATGCCGACCGGCACGTTGATCAGAAAGCACCAGTTCCAGCCGATATTGTCGGCCAGCCAGCCGCCCAGGGTGGGTCCGACGATGGGCGCAACCACCACGGCGATGCCGAACACGGCAAAGCCCTGCCCGCGCTTTTCCGGCGGAAAGGCGTCGGCCAGGATCGACTGCGCCACCGGCACCATGCCGCCGCCGGCGAGACCCTGCAGGACACGGAACATCAGCATCGAGTGGAGGCTCGACGACAGCCCGCACATCAGCGAGCTGACGGTGAACAGCGAAAGGCAGATGAGGAAGAAATTCTTGCGGCCCAGGCGATGGGCAAAGAAACCGGTGGCAGTAACGATCACCGCGTTGGCGACCAGATAGGTGGTGACCACCCAGGACGCCTCGTCCGTGCTCACGCCCATGCCGCCGGCGATATAGGGCAGCACGACATTGGCGATGGTGGAATCCAGCGTCTCCATGAAGGAGGCGCCCGCCACCAGAAGCGCGATCAGCCAGGGATTGGTGGCCGCCCTCTTCAATTCCGCCCCCACCCCGCTCACAGCGCGCTCCGCAGGGTCTCATAGAGCGATGGGCGCGCATCGATGCGCACGACCGGCGAGACCGACATGCCCGGGCCAAGGACGACGTCCGTGGGCAGATCGTCGATGGTGATCTTGACCGGCACGCGCTGCACGATCTTCACATAATTGCCGGTCGCGTTTTCCGCCGGCAGCAGCGAGAAGGCCGTGCCCGAACCCGCCTGCACGCTGGCGACATGGCCGCGCAGCACGCGTTCCGGATAGGCATCGACGCGCAATGTCACGGCATCGCCCGGCCGCATGCGGTCAAGCTGGATTTCCTTGAAGTTGGCGTTCACCCAGGTTTCCTCCTGGGGGACGAAGCTGCTGATGGCGGTGCCGGCCGACACGAACTGGCCGACCGCCGCCGACAGGTTGGTCACCTTGCCCGCCTGCGCCGCCGTGATGGTGGTGTAGGAAAGATTGAGTTCGGCCTGTTTCAGCTGGGCGACGGCGTTGGCGAGATTGGCTTCGGCGCTGTTGCGCTGGGCGGCCAGCGCGGAGACCTGGCGCTGGGCGGCGGTGACGCCGGCCCTGGCGGTGTCGAGGCTGGCCTTCTGCTGAAGCAGCGCGGTGTCGTTCTGCTGCGCGGTCTGAAGCGCGATCGCATTCTCGCGCGCCAGCATGTCATAGCGTTTGGCCTGCACATCGGCGAAGGCCAGGCTTGCCTTGTTCTGTTCGACCTGCGCGCCGGCCTCAACCACCTGCGCCTTCTGCACGCCGATCTGCGCATCGATATTGGCGATTGCCGCCTGTGCGGCCGCCACCTGCGCCTGGGCCTGGGCCAGCGCGGTGCGGTAATCGCGGTCATCGATGCGGGCGATCACCTGCCCGGCCGCGACATGCTGATTGTCGGTGACCGGCACGGCGGCGATATAGCCCGAGACTTTCGGCGCGACCGAGAACTGGCGCGCAGCGATGAAGGCGTCGTCGGTCGATTCATAATGCGCGGCGTTGTCCCAATAGAGGTAACCGCCGGTGGCGGCCGATACGAGCAGCAGCGCGCCGAGCGACGCGCGCTGCACCAGCTTGTTCCTTTTCGCGGTGGCGGCGTCGTTTACGGGCTGGGCGGGCTTGGCGGTCTTCTGGCGCTCGCGCAGAAGGGTGCGCGCGGCCTCGATGATGGGGCGGGCGCCGGTCCGGCCGTCCGACGAGAAAAACTCCGTGGTGGTATCCGTCATGGCTGTCTCCCGATTAGTTAGGCACCGAACTAATAAGTAAGGCACCTAACCAAGTCAAAGACGATCGCTGCATGGCCGCCCTGCGCAAATGGGGGACTGGATATGGGTTGACGGGGATAGTTAGGCACCATACTATGTGGGTTGGCCCACCCGGTCCGGAGAGAATTTTGAGCGCCCGATCCCAGCTTCCCGCCGAGCCGACCCCCGCGGTGGTCGAAGCGCTGCGCAGCCGGCTTTCGGAAAAGGAGCAGCAGATGCTGGGCACCGTCTTCATGGTGCGCACCGCCGCGCAGCAGGTGGAAAACGCAGTTTGCGGCTGGATGGCCGACACGGCGGCAACGCCTGCGCGCTTTCAGGTCCTGGTCCAGCTTTGGGCCGCCAAGGGGCGCGGCGTGCCGCAAAAGGAAATCGCCACCAATATGGGCGTCACCAAGGCGACCGTGTCGGGACTTATGGCGGCCCTGGAACGCGACGGCCTGATCGCCTCCACCGTCGCCAGCGAAGACCGCCGCAGCGTGCTGGCGCGCCTGACGCGCAAGGGTGAAGGCATCGTCGAGAAGGCGATGGAGTCCAACAAGGTCCGGCTGCGCACGGTCTTTGCCGGTCTGTCGCCGGACGACCTCACTACCCTTACCTCGCTCCTGGAGCGCGTGCGGCAAAGCTTTTCGGCCAACGCCGACGCCATGAAACAGGCTGACGAAAAGAGCGACGCCAAGAAGCGGCGCGCGAAATAAGCCCTCCACAAGATGAAACCGGCCCGGCTTCTTTCGAAACCGGGTCGGCGAACATGCGGCCGGCCGCTTGAGGCGGATCAATGCGGCCTGCCCTGCAGGACGCAAGAATTGAGGCATTGAGGGAGAATGCCTTGAAGCACGCCGTCATTTTCGCCCATCCCAGGGCCCAAAGCTTCACCGCTTCGGTGGCCGGGGCCTATGCCGCCAAGGCTAAGGCGCTGGGCCATGAGGTGGTGATGCGCGATCTCTACCGGATGGGTTTTTCGCCTGCCCTGCAGGCCGGCGAACTTCCCTTCGATTCCGGGTTCGCGCCCGGAAGCGACGTCGTGGCCGAGCGCGCGCTGTTGGCCGATGTGAACGTCTTCGCCATGGTCTATCCGTTCTGGCTGAACGCGCCGCCCGCCATGCTGAAGGGCTATCTCGACCGCGTGTTCGGCTTCGGCTTTGCCTATGGCGGACAGGGCCGCTCGGCCCCCCTTCTCAAGGGCCGCTCGCTCATCAGCTTCAGTTCGTCGGGCGCGCCCGACTATTGGGTGAAGGAAAAAGGCACATTGGAGGCCCTGGGCAAGCTGTTCGATCTCTATTTCTCGGATTTGTGCGGCATGGACTTCCTGGAGCATGTCCATTTCGGCAGCATCCTGCCGATGATCCGCGAGGACGCGGTGGCAAGCCGGCTCGCGCAAGTCGAAGCCGCCGTCGAAAAGCATTTCGGCAATATCCTGGTTCATTAGCGGAGACGAACATGGTGCAGCTGGTGGTGGCGCCCGAATTCTGGGTTTCGCGGATCTATCCCGAAGGCGTGCTGGAGAAATGGCTGGCGAAAGACGGCGCCCATGTCCGGTCCGGCGAAGAGATCGCCGATCTTCGGATCGAAGGCGAGCTGGTCAAGCTCAAGGCGCCGGCGTCGGGCACGCTGATCATCGAGGCGCGCAACAATGGCCTGATCGAGCCCGGCTCGGTCGTCGGCCACATCGCCCAGGCCTAGGGCAATTCCGGGCCGCGCTGCACCGCCCTGTCGGCCATCCAGAAAAGCGCGGCCAGCGCGCATCCCGCGACGATGCCCAGTGTGAGCCCGGAGAATATCGTCAGCCCGAACGTGGCGATCAGCACGGCCGCGCCCCGGAATGACTGAAGCAGCTTTAGCGCCTCGTCCTTCTCGGCCATGTTCCAGCACACCACCAGAAGCACGCCCGAAAGCGAAGCGAGCGGGATAAAGCGCGCCACCGGCGCCGCCGCCAGCAGGAACAGCAGCACGAAGACGGCATGAAGGATGCCCGAAAGCGGGCTTCGGGCGCCGGCGCGGATATTGGTGGCGGTGCGCGCGATATTGCCGGTGACGCTGATCGCCCCGAAACAGGCCGCCGCCACATTGGCGATGCCCTGGGCGACCAGTTCCATATTGTGGCGATGCTGCCTGCCGGTCATGCCGTCCGCCACCTTGGCCGAGAGCAGGCTCTCGACCCCGCCCAGGAGCGTGAAGGAAAAGGATACCGGCAGCACGGCCCTGAACAACGCCCACGAAAAAACCGGAAGGTGCGGCGCCGGAAGCCCGCGCGGCAATTCGCCGAAGCGCGCGCCAATGGTTTCGACGGGGAGATGCAATAACGCCACCGCCAGCGAAGCCAGCGCCACCGCCATCAGCATGCCCGGCCAGTTGGGCCTGACGCGGCGAAGCGCGAAGATCAGCGCGGCAGACGCAACGCCGATCAGAAGCGCATACACATTAAGCGTGGGAAGCGACGCCGCCAGGACCTTGAGCTTGGGGAAAAGAAGCCCCGGCTCCGGCACCGTGAGGGTAAGGCCGCCCAGATCCTTGAGTTGGCTGGCAAAGATGGTGATGGCGATGCCGAAGGTGAAACCCACCGTCACGCCTTGCGGAATATGGCGGATCAGCGCGCCCAGGCGCGAAATCCCCACAATGACCAGCATGATCCCCGCCAGCATCATGGTGAGCCAAAGTCCGTCCAAGCCATCTTTGCCCACCGTGGCGGCCACCAGCACGATGAAAGCCCCTGCGGGCCCGCCGATCTGGTAGCGGCTGCCGCCCAGGGCCGAGACCAGGAAGCCGCCGATGATGCTGGAATAAAGGCCGCGCTCGGGCGAGACCCCCGACGCGACCGCGATCGCCATCGAAAGCGGCAGCGCCACGATGGCGACGGTCAGGCCCGCCAGCAGGTCCTTGCGCAAGCCT
Source organism: Rhizomicrobium sp. (assembly GCA_035524155.1). Classification (GTDB taxonomy): domain Bacteria; phylum Pseudomonadota; class Alphaproteobacteria; order Micropepsales; family Micropepsaceae; genus Rhizomicrobium. The sequence continues at coordinate 5,152 of DATKPL010000370.1, read as the reverse complement.
TCCGCGCCATAGCCCTCGGCCAGGGTGGTGAGAAGCTTGGGGCGGTAGATATGCGCGGTGGAAGCACCGTTGGGCATGGCAGGGTTTTATCTCGTGTTGCCGTCAATGGGCGAGAAGCACGGGCCGGTCGGGATTGATGAGGAAATCGCCGGTCACTCCGCCCAGAATCCATTCGCGCAGCCGGCTATGGCCATAAGCGCCCGCCACGACCAGGCCTGGCGCCTTTTCCCGCATCAGCTCCTCGAAGCAGATCGTGTCCGCGCCATCAAGGATGCGGGTTTCGCCCGCCGCCTTGACGTCATGGCGCGCCAGCCACTGGATCACATCCTTGACCTGTTCCTCGATGCGGTCCTTCTCCTCCACATCCGCGAGCGCCAGCACTTCGACGTGGGCGGCCAATTTGAGCAGCGGCAAGGACGCCGCCAGCGCGCGCCGGCTTTCGGCGGTGTCCTTCCAGCCGATCACGATTTTCGAGAGGTCCAGCTGCTCGCAGATCTTGGGCACGATCAAGACGGGCCTGCCGGCCTGGAACACCAGATCGGCGATCTTGACCTGGCGCGCATGGTCGAAGACCGAGCCGCCGATCTCGGGGCCCGTGATCACAAGGTCCGCGGCCCTGGCTTCCGAGGCGATGTAATCGGCCAGCGATGAAGGGGTGATATCGCAGCGCCATTCCAGCCGCTTCGCCTTGCCATGGAAAGCCTCCTTGAAGCGCTGTTCCGCCTCCTTCAGCTCGGCTTCGATCTGCTCGCGGTCGGCGGCCATGATCTCGCCGGCCACATAGGTCTCGTCATAGACAAGCTGGACCGGCTGGCAGCCCGCGATGCCGATCGCCGCGGCGGCGCCGATGCGCCCGGCCAGGTCGGCCGCAAGCTCGAGCAGCCATTCATTCGGCTGCTCCAGCTCCAGATGCACCATGATGGTCCTGATATCCATGTTCCTCTCCGTCCTCCGGAATGGCAAGGATTCCCCATTCCGCCCTTTCCGGCCTTGATCCTGCGCAAGGCCCGCGTTTCAGCGGTTGGGCATGTCGTCGGGATCGTCCAGGAGAATGCGCGCCGCATCGCCTTCGAGATCGTCATACTGGCCGCTGTTCAGCGCCCAGAGGAGAAGGCAGACCGCGCCCAGCCCGATCACCAGCGCCATGACGATGAAGGTCGCGCCGCTCACGAGATTTTCGCCAGGCGCAAGGCGTTGAGGGTGACGATCAGCGAAGACCCCGCCATCGTCGCCGCAGCGACCAGCGGCGCGACCAGGCCCAGCGCCGCCATGGGAATGGCGGTGAGGTTGTAAAGCACGGCCAGCGCGAAATTCTGCAGCACCAGCCGCTTGGCCTTGCGCGCGACATCGACCGCCTGGACGAGGGGCGAAAGGCTGTCGCCCCGTACCACCATGTCCGCCGCCAACTGGCTGACATCGGCGGCGCCGCCCGGCGCCATCGAGACATGGGCCAGCGCCATGGCGCCCGCGTCATTGATGCCGTCGCCCACCATCAGCACGCGATGGCCTTCGGCGCGCAGCTGCTTGAGATAATCGGCTTTCTGCAGGGGCCCGATGGAGGAGCGCCAGCGGGAAATATTGGCCTCGTGCGCGATCGCCTGGGCCGGACCTTCCTGGTCGCCCGTGAGCATCCGCACTTCCACGCCGCGGCGCCTGAGATCGTCCAGCATGGCGTGGGTTTCGGGACGGATGTGATCCTTGAGCACAAAACGGACGGGCGCGGCATCGCCGTCGGCGAACCACAATTCGCCGCCGGCATTGTCCTGGTTGAGGACCCAGGATGCGCTGCCCAATTTGCGCGCCACGCCCTGTTCTTCGCAAAGAAGTCCCGCGCCCGCGACTTCGCGCACCCCTGCCGCGACCGGGCCCGCGCCTGCCGCCGCGGCGATGGCGCGCGCATAGGGATGGCAGCTGGCGCGCGCCAGCTCGGCGGCGCGTTCCAGTGACGCCGGCGAGATATCCGCCTGGTTGGCCAGGACCGGCTTGCCCAGGGTGAGCGTGCCGGTCTTGTCGAACACGGCGATATCGATGGCGGCCAGCCGCTCCAGCGCATTGCCCGACTTGATCAGCACGCCGTCCTGGAACAGGCGGCTGGTCGCGGCGATCTGCACGGCCGGAACCGCCAGGCCCAGCGCGCAGGGACACGTTATAATAAGAACCGTGATCGCGCCCGTGACCGCCGCGCCCCAGCCATGCCCGGCGATGAGCTGGCCGATCAGCACGATCAGGGCCAGGCCGGTCACGAACGGAACATAGGCGCGGGCCGCGCGGTCGGCCAGGCTCACATAGACGCTGCGGCGCTGCTGTCCCGCTTCGAGCAGGCGGGCGAGATCGGCCACCAGCGAATCCTCCATCGCCGCGGTCGCTTTCAGGATCACCGGCGCCCCCGTGATCACCGCGCCGGCATCGATCTCGGCGCCGGCGGGAAGATTTCTGGGCTCACTTTCGCCCGTCACCAGCGACAGGTCGACCAGGGTGCCGCGATCCTCCAGCCTTCCGTTCACCGGCGCGCGCTCGCCGCTGGCGAGCAGGATGCGGTCGCCCGGCAACAATTCGCGCGCGGGAACGGTCGCGACCGCTCCGTCCGCGCCCAACCGGCGCGCGAGCGCCGCCTGCATCGCCAGGAGCTGGCGGCCCGCGCCTTGCGCCCGCTCGCGCAGACGCAAATCGAGATAGCGCCCGATCAAAAGCAGGAACACCAGCATGGTGGCGGCGTCGAAATAGGTCGCGGCCCCGCCCTTTGCGGTCTGGTAGACGCTCAAGCCCAGCGACAGGATCAGGGCCAGGCTGATCGGCACATCCATGTTGGTGCGCCTTTTGCCCAAGGCCATCGAGGCCGAGCGGAAGAAGGGCTGGCCCGCATAGAGCGTGACCGGGATCGCCACTGCCGCCGCCAGCCAGAAGAAACTCTTGCGCAGCATGGCGCTCATGTCTTCGCCGCCATACCAGACCGCGTCTGTCAGGCCCACGGTGAAGACGGCGCCGAACCCCGCAACCGCAAGGCAGTGGAGCAGCCGGCGGCTTTCGTTGCGGCCGGCATCGAGCACAATGTCGGCCTCGAACGGGGCCGCGCCATAGCCCAGGGCACGGATGCATGCGAGGACCGCATGCGCGCCGGGTCCGCGCTGGTTCATCAGGACGGTGAGCTTCCCGGTCGAGAGGTTGAGGCGCGCGCTGTCGACGCCGTCGAGCTTTTTCACGCCGCCTTCGATCTTGGCCAGGCAGCCGGCGCAATGCGCGCCCTTGACCGCAACCTCGAACCGCATCCGCCCGTCGCTGTCCTTCCTGAGATAGGAGGACAGGTCGTCCGCATCGAGCGCGGAAAGCGGCGGGGAAAGCGCCGAGGAAAGCGTCAGGGCATCCATAGCCGCCGCGTCGTCTCGAATGGGGGTTGACGGGCGCCGGTCACGGCCACGAAATCCCAGGCGCCGGGGGCGATACCGTTCACGACTGCCTCATACCGGCCGGGAGCGGATTCCTTGAGGGAAGCGGACTGGTCGCGTCCTTCGTCGGAGGGGTGGCGCAATTCGCCATGGAGCGAGAGGCCCGAAACCGGCGAGCCATCGGCATGGCTGAGCAGGATCGCCACGCGCACGCTATTGCCGCCAAGCCGCGTGGAGGTGACGGAGGCCTGCCAGTTCAGGGCGCGCTGCTCGGCCCGCCGCGCCAGGGTCTGGTTGTATTCCACGCCCTGAAGATAGGGCTTCTGCTCGTCCTCGCCGCTGAAGGTCCGGATCGACGCCATCACGAACCAGACATTGACGGCGATGATGATTCCGAAAAATCCCAGCACCCACATCAGCACGCCGCGTCCCGACAAGGTGCCCGTCATGGTTGGGCTCCCGAAATGAAGACGGCGCCGGTCTGATGCACTTCGCGATGCCCGGCGTCGCTGACCGAGAAAGTGAGCGGCTGGTCGCTGGTCTTGATGTCCTTCCTGTCGACGGTCAGGAGCACGCGGAGCGAGCGCAACTTGTCGGGTTCGACCGGAATCACCGCCGGCAGGGTCACCTCGCCCAGGCCGATGATCGTCACCTTGCGCAAGGCAAGGCCGCTCACATCGAGATAAAGATCGCGGGCCTTGGGCGCGCGGTTCATCACGCTGACGGTATAGCCGTTGCGGACCGCGCCATCGGACAGGGTGACGAAATCGGGATTGCGGTCGCGCATCACGCCCAGGTCGAGGGTGTGGCGCGTCGCCAGGCTCATCAGCATGATCCCGCCCACTGCCAGGATCACCAGGCCATAGAGGATCGTGCGGGGGCGAAGGAAGCGGAAACGCGCCTTCTGGCCCTTGAGGCGGCGGAGCACATTGGCTTCGGTGTCGAAGGCGATCAGGCCCTTGGGCCGGCCGATCTTGAGCATCACCTCGTCGCAGGCATCGATGCAGAGCGCGCAATTGATGCATTCGAGCTGCGAACCGTCGCGGATGTCGATGCCCATGGGGCATGCCGCCACGCATTGATTGCAGTCGATGCAGTCGCCGCGCCCGTCCCAGGGCTGGCCCTTCTTGTGGGCGCCGCGCGGCTCGCCACGGTCGCGCCTGTAGGTGACGGACAGCGCCTCGCGGTCGGTCATGGCCGCCTGGATGCGCGGCCAGGGACACATATAGGTGCAGACCTGCTCGCGCATCAGCCCGCCCAGCGTGTAGGTGGTGAAGGTGAAGCCCGCGATGGTGGCGTAGGTGGCAAAGCTCGCGGTCCCGGTTACGAGAAGATGCAGAAGCGTGGGCGCGTCGGTGAAATAGAACACCCAGGCGCCGCCGGTCGCGACCGAGAAGATCAGCCAGATCGCGTGCTTGCTCACCCGCCTGGCGATCTTGTCGAACGTCCAGGGCGCTTTCGCCAGGCGGATGCGCGCATTGCGGTCGCCTTCGATGCGCGTTTCCACCCAGATGAAGAGATCGGTCCACACCGTCTGCGGGCAGGAATAGCCGCACCAGAGCCGCCCGAACATCGCATTGATCAGGAACAGCGAGACCGCGGCCAAGATCAGGAGCCCGGTGAGGTAATAGACTTCCTGCGGCCAGATCTCGATGAAGAAGAAATAGAAGCGCTCATGGGCGAAATCGACCAGCACCGCCTGGTTCGGCGCGCCGGGGCCCCGGTCCCAGCGTATCCATGGCACCAGATAATAGATGGTGAGGGTGACT
>DATKPL010000369.1:0-3507 GCA_035524155.1 Rhizomicrobium sp. | reverse complement strand
CATCCGGCACCGCCAGCGCCGACGATTTCTGCTGCGCGACCATATATCAAGCCGCCTGGTCCAGCTTGCCCGCCAGGCCCGCCAGCAACGCGGGCATGCCGATCACCGAAATCATCTTGTTGTCCGCCACCGCGATGCCTTCGATGCAGTCCAGGTCGCTGGTGCGGCTGAGATCGGGCGCAGGCTGAACGTCGGAATCGCTGGCATAGAAGATATCGGACACGGCATCGACCAGGAGCCCGACCGTGCGCCCTTCGACAGCAGCCACGATGATCACATGGATCGGCGTCGCTTCGGTGCGGCCCATGCCCAGGCGGCATTTGAGATCGATCACCGGAAGGACGGTGCCGCGGAGGTTGATCACGCCGCGCACATAATCCGGCGCATGCGGCAGGACCGTGGTGTTGGTCCAGCCGCGGATTTCGCGGATCGCCATGATATCGGCGCAAAATTCCTGCCCCGCAATGACGAAGGTGATGAATTGGCGACGGGTATGGTTCTCAATGTTGTTGGTGTCGATCATGCTGCTGTACCTCCGACGGCGATGCGGGACGAGATGGCGGCCTGAACGGAACGGCCGCTGGCGATCAGGCTTTCGATGTCCAGGATCAGGGCCACGCGTCCGTCACCCAGGATTGTGGCGGCGGCGATCCCCTGGACGCTGCGGTAATTGTCCTCGAAGCTCTTGATCACGACCTGGCGCTGGCCGATGATCCGGTCCACTTCCAGCGCCAACCGGCCGGTGCCGTCGCTTTCGACCAGAATGATCACGCCGTCGCCCGTTGCGATACGGTCATCACCCGTTCCCAGCAATTGCCCCACGCCCAGGATGGGGACATAGGCGCCGCGGACATTGAGAAGGTGCGAGGAAGGGCCGAACTGGCGGACATCCCCTTTCTTGGGCAGCAGGGATTCCACCACATGGGTGAGCGGCACCACGAAGGTCTCCTCGCCGACGCCCACCAGCATGCCGTCGAGCACTGCCAATGTGAGCGGCAAGGTAAGGATAAAGCGGCTTCCTTTTCCGGGGACTGAACTGATGATGATGCGTCCGCCCAGATCGGTAATGCTCTTGCGCACCACATCCATGCCCACGCCGCGGCCGGAAATGTCGGAGACGGCGCTGGCGGTCGAGAAGCCGGGCAGGAAGATCAGATTGTCGATCTCCTCGTCGCTGAGCGCGGCATTGGCGGCGATCAGGCCCTTTTCGATCGCCTTGGCCTTGACCCGTTCGCGATTGATGCCGCCGCCGTCATCGGAGACCTCGATGACGATGCGGCCGCCGCGATGCTCGGCACTGAGCCGGACGGTGCCTTCCTCGGGCTTGCCGGCCTTGATGCGGGCTTCGACGGATTCCAGACCGTGGTCCACGGCATTGCGGATCATGTGGGTGAGGGGCTCGCCCAGCCGCTCGATCACGGTCTTGTCGACTTCGGTGGCCTCGCCTTCGGTCACCAGGCGCACCGGCTTTCCCGTCTGCGCCGCCAGCTCGCGCACCAGGCGCGGCATGCGCTGGAACACGGACTTGACCGGTTGGGTTCGAATAGCCATCACGCTTTCCTGCAGATCGCGCAGGAGATGGTCGAGATCCTTGACCGCCGTGTTGACCGGCGAATGCACCGGAAGGCCGCTTTCAATGGTCTGCTGCAGGAGCATCGCCTGCGCGATCACCATTTCACCGACCAGGTTGACCAGCCGGTCGACCTTGTCGAGGTCGACGCGCACCGTGGTCTTGCGCGCATTGGCGCCGGCGTCCGTTTTGGCCGCATCGCCGGCCTGCTCGGGCAGGGGATGGTTTGCCGCTTCCGGCGCGGCGTGATCGTGCAGTTCCTCGACCTGCGCTGCCGCCTCGAAAGAAGGTGCCGCCACTTCCACGTCCGGCGGAGGAACGTCCTGCTCGATGGTCAAATCGCAATCACCGGTGACGAAGTCGAATGCTGCTTCGATATCCGACCGGTTTTTTTCCGTCTCAAGCTCAATATCCCAGGCGAGATAAGACTGGTCGGGCGCGAAATCGACCAGTGCCGGGACGGCGGAAAGATCGGCTGTGACGTGAAACTGCCCCAGGCCCGCCAACTCGCGCAGGATCAGGAACGGTTCGTTGGCCTTTGCCAGAAGTCCCGTATGGGGCCGGAAGCCAATGCGCCATTTGGGCGTGGCCGCGGGAGCCGCCGGTTCGTCGTCAAAGGCGAAACCCATCGGCGTGAAAGCAGGTTCTTCCTCGCCAGCAGCTTCTGACGCGGCGCCCGTCCTGGAGGTTTCACCTGCCAGCACCGACAATGAGGCTTTGATGTCGTCATCCCAGCCGGCAGGGCGGCTGGTCCCGCTCTGGGCGGCGCGCACATGGTCGGCCAGGCCGTCACCCGCTCTCAGCAATTCCTTGACCACATCGGCGCCGGCCTGCAGCTTGCCGCTGCGCACCATGTCCAGCACGGTCTCGAAGATGTGGGCGAAGGATACAAGGTCGGTGAAACCGAACGCGCCGCCGCCACCCTTGATGGAATGGACCGCGCGAAAAACGGCATTGACCGTCTCGGAATCGGCCTCGCCACTTTCCATGGCGAGAAGGCCCTCTTCCATCGCGAGCAGAAGCTCGTCGCATTCCTGGAAATAGGTCTGTTTGATCGCGTCCAGCGGATCCATGGGAAGCGCTCCTACTGGCTCACGCGCCGCACGGCAGCCAGAAGCTTCTCGCTGTCGAAAGGCTTGACGATCCATCCGGTGGCGCCCGCATCGCGTGCCCGCTGCTTTTTGGCAGGCTCGCTTTCGGTCGTGAGCACCAGGATGGGGATGTTGCGCCGCTGCGGATCACGCCGGACCTGCTCGATCACGCCATAACCGTCCATGCGCGGCATGTTGATGTCGGTGATGATGACATCGACATGCCCGCAATTGGCCAGGACCTCCAGCCCATGTACGCCATCCTCGGCCTGGATGACGTCGTGGCCGGCTCCGGCGAGTGCGAATTTGAGCATGTCGCGCATGGTCCGGGAATCGTCGACCGTGAGAATTATCTTTGGCATATCAATTCTCGCTTACCTGCAAGACCGCAGTGAGACCGAGCAATCGGCTGACTTCGCTGAACCGTTCCGAGGCGTTGACGACGGTCATCCCGCTGCCACCGTCCAGATCGAAGGAACGTTTGGCTGCCGCGAGCAATTGCATCATCGGCGTGCCGATCGTCTTCACCTTTCCGGCATCGACCTTGAGGCCTTGCCCCCCGGCCAGCGCCAGCATCAGCGCATCCTTCACGCCGGGGCAGGCGCCGAGATCGGCGCATTCCGGCAAAGTCAGCTCGCCGGCCGTTTCAACGGGCGGGGAGGACGGTTCGAGATTTTCCATCGCCTCGCCTCATCAAAATTCCGACCAGTCTTCGGCCTGTGTATTCACGGCGAGGTTACCCACCACGCGGCGCGCCGGTGCAGCCGCCTGAGGCTTGCGCGCGGGTGCTGCGGGGCGAGCGGCCGGCGCCGCGGCCTGGACCGCCACAGGGGCAGCCTTGGCGAC
>DATKPL010000368.1:0-2723 GCA_035524155.1 Rhizomicrobium sp. | reverse complement strand
GCTGGCCAGCGCATTGCGGAAGGCCGCGGCCGTCTGGAAGCGGTCGTTGGCATCCTTCGCTACCGATAGAAGAATGATATCGTTGAGCGCGGCGGGCAGCCGCGGATCGAGCTGTACCGGCGGCACGGGCCGCTTTTCCAGGTGCGCCGACATGATGGCGAACTGGCTGTCGCCATCGAACGGCCTCTTACCCGTGACCAGTTCATACAGCGAAACGCCCATGGAATACAGGTCCGCGCGCGCGTCCAGGGTGGATGCGCCCTGAATCTGCTCCGGGGACATGTAGTAGAGCGAGCCCATGGTGGTCCCGGTCATGGTCAGCTTGTGATCGCCCGCGCCTTTGGCGATCCCGAAATCCATCAGCTTCACGGTTCCGGAAGGCGTCAGCATCATGTTGGCGGGCTTGATATCGCGGTGGATCACGCCGTGCCCGTGCGCATAGTCCAGCGCCGCCAGCGCCTGCATGGCGTAATCGACCGCCTTCGCTACCGGCAGCGGGCCGTCTTTCAGCTTCTGCTCCAGGGTGACGCCATCCACGAACTCCATGAGCATGAGAAGCTGATTGTCCACGCGCAGCGCGGTGTGCAGCGCCGCGATATTGGGGTGCTCGAGGCTGGCCTGCAGCTTGATTTCGCGCAGAAAGCGGTCCGCCAGCTCGGGCGCGGTGGCCAGGTCCGGCAGCAGCACCTTCATGGCTTCGGCGCGGTCCGAAATGACGTTCCGCACCTTGTAGACCTTGCCCATGCCGCCCGCGCCCAGGATTCCGGTGACCTGGTAGTCGCCGACAGTCGAACCGATTTGCAGATCCATGATGCCGCCTTATTGAGAATTGGAAACGATGTCGCCCACCTTGGGCGCGCCGCTGCCGGTGAATTTGCCGACGGCCGAATTGTCGTCCACCTCGGTCACCTTCATGGTGCCCAGCGGCTCATCCACGCTGCGCAGCACTTTGTTGGTGGCGGGGTCGCGCACCACGCGAAGCTGGCGCTTGATAGCCAGGGTATCGCCCACCTTGACCCCGTTCTTCTTCCCCACGTTGATGATGAGGGTGCCATCGGGCGCCGCATCCGCCACCAGGCCGCTGATTTCCACGGTTACGGTGGGCAGGGTAGTGGCTTTGGCTTCCAGGTTCGCGGCCATTTCGTTCACCGCTTTATTGGTGGCCTCACCCAGAAGCGTCGCGCCGAAATTGCTCGATTTCATATCGAGGCCGCCGCCCCCCAGGCCCGCCGAACTGCCGCCGGCGCCCAGAATTCCCGTTCCGGAGCGCGAAGATTCGCCCTTGCCGGACGCGCTCGCCAGGATTTCCGCGGTGCTGGTGTCGATCATGCGCCCCGTGATCTGCACCACCGCCGTGGATTGCGATTTGCGCAGGCCGCCGATGCCGAACTTGCCGGTGACACCTCCCAACGCGCCGCCGCCGACGTCGGTTTTCTTGTCGTCGCGGCCGAACTGCGTGATGCTGCCGATGACGATGGCATCCACCCCCAGCACGCGCGCGATTTTGGCCGCGCTGGCCGGATCGGCACGGTCGCTGTTGGAGAAATTCTGCTCGGCCAGAACTTTGTCGAGTTCCTTGCGCTCGATGACGGAGTAGACGCCGTCATTCACCAGTTTGTCCACCAGCAGGTCGGCAATGCCTTTGCCGACATCCTGATCCGAGCCGAACAGTCCCGTAACGCCCGTCACGACCGTGGAATAGTCGAAGTTCATCACCGCTACGCGCTTTTTCTGTGCTTCCGCCGTTCCCAGAACTGTAATGAAAAGCACAATTGCCATGACCCCGCGTTTCATCCTATGCCCTCCTGCCAGGACAGTATCTTGCGCCATCGCGCGGCGGGAGTCAATCCTACCATCCCGCTTGGGCGGTCCACCCGCGGCGCGTCCTGACACTGGTTAACGCCGGAAGAAGCGCCCGAAAGGCTCACCGGCGGCCCGTCAAAGCGCCCGGCAGGGCGCCGCCGAAGCCCGCTTCATCTATCTACAGGAGGCCTGAAAAGCTTATGCCGGGCGTACGAAGGCTACAGAAGGGCCGACAGGGCATCGCGCACGCGCGCGATGGATTCGGCGGGGTCGGGATGGTCGACGCGCAGTACTATAGTTTTGGTACCGGTGGGGCGCCAGCGATCGAACATCCGCGACACCGGAAATCCGCAGAAAATGCTGATCAGGGGAATCCCGCAGGCAGCGGCCACGTGCTGACCCGCGGAATCGTAACCCACGAAGAGGCGGCTGGCCGCGATGATGGAGGCGAATCCGGCGAAGGAACCTTGCCAGAGCCGGGCCTCGATGCCGGCGCGCTCGACTGCCCCGCGAACGCGCTCAGCCTCTTCGCCGCCCGCTCCCATATCGATGCACAACGGCATGCCGGAGCCCGCCAGCAGACGAAGCAGCTCCTCCTCGAAGGGATCGGGAAGCCGCTTCGCCGGATTTTCGCCCACACCCAGGCTGACGGCGATGTGACAGCCGCGCGCCGCGGCATGCCCCAGAGCCACAAATGGCTTCGTTTCGGCAATTCCCAGGGTCTCGCGCGCCCATTGCGCCGCCAGTTGCGGTAGCGGGAGATCGGTTTCCGCGCCATAGCAGCGGCTTTCGAAAAGGTGGTAGCACGGTTCCTCGCACACCGGCAGCAGCCCGAGCTGGGTGAGGCGCGAATCGGAATCGATCACCAGGCAATCGCCGTCCTCCAGCGCCGCTTTCAGGGTATCCCCGGCTTCCAGGCG
>DATKPL010000367.1:0-2363 GCA_035524155.1 Rhizomicrobium sp. | reverse complement strand
GCCGCAGAGCCCGCGCCCGTGGCGGCACCGGCCGCGCCCCAACCCGCGGCGCCGCTTCAGGTCGCGTCCGAACCCCGCGCCAACCAGGATGTGGGCGCGCTGTTCCAGGATGCGCCCATCGGCGTGGCGTTTGCCGACGCCCAAGGCGTGATCCGCGAAGCCAACGCCACCTTCGCCAAATTCTTCGGCCTGTCCGGCACGCTGGCCGGTCGGGATGTGACGCAGCTGGTGGAGCAAAGCGAACGCAACCAGGTGCGCGATCTGGTCGCCCGCGCGGCGAAAGGTGAAAGCGTGGGCCGTCCGCTGGATGTGCGCCTGGGCGAAAGCCGGATGGCGGAAATGTTCGCCAGTCCCGTGGCCGAAGGCGCGCTGCTCTATCTGATGGACGTGTCCGAACAGAAGCAGCTGGAAATCAAGTTCGCCCAGTCGCAGAAGATGCAGGCGGTGGGCCAGCTGGCGGGCGGCGTGGCGCACGACTTCAACAATCTTTTGACCGTCATCATCGGCAATTGCGAATTCCTGCTGATGCGCCATCCCGCCGGCGATCCCTCGTTCAAGGAGATCAATGAGGTCCATCAGAACGCGCTGCGCGCCGCCACCCTGGTGGGCCAGCTTCTGGCCTTCAGCCGCAAGCAGACCATGCAGCCCAAGGTGCTGGCGCTGGGCGACATGCTGAGCGAATTGACCCAGATGCTGCGGCGCCTTTTGCGCGAAGGCATCAGCCTCAAGCTCGACAATGGCGCCGATCTCTGGGCCGTGCATGCCGACGAAGCGCAGATTTCCAACGCCATCATCAATCTCGTGGTCAATGCGCGCGACGCCATGCCCAATGGCGGCACCGTCACCATCTTGACCGGCAACGAAACCGTGACGCGCCCGGTGTCGTTGGGCACCGCGATCATGCCGCCGGGCGAATATGTGAAGATCGAAGTCAGTGACACCGGCACCGGCATCGCCGAGGAGCACAAGGGCAAGATCTTCGATCCTTTCTTCACCACCAAGCCGGTGGGTCAGGGCACGGGCCTGGGCCTTGCCACCGTGTACGGCATCGTCAAACAGTCCGGCGGCTTTATTACCATGCACACCGAGTTGGGACGCGGCACCAGCTTTACCATTTATCTGCCGCGCCATCGCGTCGAGGCCGGCGCGCAAAGCGCCGATGTGGCGCCGGTGGCCCCCCGCGACGTCACCGGCCAGGACACGATCCTGCTGGTGGAGGACGAAGAGGCGGTGAGGAGTTTCGCCGCCCGCGCGCTGCGCCTGCGCGGCTATCATGTTCTGGAAGCAGGCGGCGGCGAGGAAGCGCTGGAGATCGTCACCAAGGGCGGCCAGGAAATCGATCTTTTGATCACCGACGTGGTGATGCCCAACATGGACGGCCCCACACTTGTGCGCCATGTGAAGGAATTGAAGCCCGAACTGGCGATCATCTTCATGTCCGGCTACGCGGAAGAAGCATTCCGCCGCAACGAAGAGAATGCCTCGGACCTGCATTTCTTGCCCAAGCCGTTCGGCCTGAAGCAGTTGGCCGCCAAGGTCAAGGAAGTCTTGTCGCACGCGCCCGCGCGAAAAGTTGGGTAGCTTGCGCGGGCATCGCCCCTGGACCAAACTCCGTTCCCATGAAAATCCGCATCGTCATTTCTCTCGCCGCCGCATGTCTTTTGTCGGCCTGTTCCGAGCAGGACTGGAATCACGCTTTGTCCTTCACCGGGCTGGGCGGCTCCCATGAAGATCAACCCGCCCCCCCGCCGCCCCAGGCTCGCAGCGCGCCCCCGGCGCAGGTCGCCGCCGCGCCGATCCCGGAAGGGGCGCAGCCGCAACCGAATGCGTTCTGCGAATCCGTGGCGTCGGAGGATGCGAAACGCAACGATTTCGATCCGCCCACCCAGCAGCGCGTTTTCGTGCAGAGCTATCGCCAGTGCGTGGCGGTCTTTGGCGACGTCACGAAGTAGGCCGCCGCTCTACGCTCTCACATAAACGAACGCTTCCGCGCCCGACTTCAGGCGCGCGGCGATGCGCTTGTAAGCTTCGACTTCGTAATCGTCGGCGCGCTTCAGTTCTTCGTCGCTGATCTCGAATACCATGCCCGGGATTTCGTCGCCGCTCCCGCCCGGCACCAGGATAGGATGAAAGCGCTCACCCGACAGGCAGAACACTTCGCAATCGATGATTTCGACCATTTCGCGTCGCCAGCCGGGCAGGGCATCGGGTCGGCCCTTCAAGGTGCGGCCGAACGAGGCCATCTGCACGCTCTCTTGCTGCAAGGTGCCGTAGGAAAAAAGCAAAGGCATGGGGAATATTGCCCGCGAATCCTAAGTTTGGCCAAGAGTGGTTAGCCCCCACGATTCGGGCCGGAACAGCTT
>DATKPL010000366.1:0-2992 GCA_035524155.1 Rhizomicrobium sp. | reverse complement strand
AGCGACAGCTGCACTTTGATCCATTCGACGGCACCGCGGTCACCGTCTGATCCGTGAAACGTCTCCCGCGATAGAATTTCATAAGCCAGGCTCGAGAGGCCGTCGGCTTTCTTGGGTTTGCCGCTTTTCCATTTTCGCAGGAAAATGGCCCGATTGAAGCCGGCCTCGTCGTTCAGGCTGCCATCGGCTTCATAGCCATGCGCGTCATGCAAAAGCGGGCTGAAGGTGCCGGGTCGGCGATAGCAGGTGATGCCGGCAACGGCGAAGCGTTCTAACAGATCCGTGTCTTCATAGCCCCAACCCCAATAATCGTTGGAATAGCCGTCAACCTGGCGATACAGCGCGTCCGGAATCACCACCACGGCGCCGAAGAAATTTTTCATGTCCAGCCGGATGGGCTGCGATGGGCCTTCCACCCTGACGGGAAGATCGTTGGCGCCCTTCAGCACCAGACAAGCCGGGTTGTCCGTCCAGCCGTAATCGGCATGGAGCGGCAGATAATCGACGTCGTGAAAACAGGTGTAGTCGGAAGCGCCGCCCAGCAGAAAGCCGGCATTCTTCATGGCGCCGCGGTTGAAGGGCAAGTCGGGCGCCTGTTCCGCGATCACGATGTGATAGGGAATGCCCGTGTCGTCCATATAGTCCTGGATATGGGGCAGGAAGTGGCGCAGATGCTCCTCGCGGTCGCGATAAGGCACGACGATCTTCAGGTGTTTCTTTGCAGTCACTTGGGCGATGGCCTGTCCGGGAGGCGGCAGAGGACGGATTGGACGCTGTTCTGTCAAGGACGCGATAGCCGCGCCTGTGGTTGAAGCCGCAGGAAGCGGGGTTTAAAATGAACAATCCATGTCCGACGTCGCCAAGCATTATGAAACGCTGCTCGCCCGTCATTATTCCTGGATGGTGGGAACGGCGTTCGACGCCAAAGTGGACGAACAGCAGGCATTGCTTAAAGAATTGGGCGTGCATGGCGAGGGCCTCGCTATCGATCTGGGCTGTGGCCCCGGTTATCAGGCGATAGCGCTGGCCAGGCTGGGTTTCGCGCCGGTCCACGCCATCGATGGCAGCGAGATATTGTTGAACGAATTGGCAGGCCACGCCAGAGACCTCCCCATCGAGCGCGTGCATGGCGATATCCGCAATCTCAAGAGATTCGCCGCCCCCGAATCCGCCTCCGCTATTGTCTGCATGGGCGACACGCTCACCCATTTGGACAGTTTGGAGGATGCCTCGCAGCTTCTGGCTGACGCGCACCAGGCGCTCAAGCCTGGTGGCATACTGGCCCTCACCTTCCGCGATCTTTCCGTCGCGCGTGAGGGGTTGGACCGCTTCCTGCCCATTCGCGCCGATGCCGACCGGATCATGACCTGCGTGCTGGAATTCGAAAGCGATCATGTGGTGATCAACGACCTGATCTATGTGCGTGAAGGCCAAAGCTGGTCGCTCAACAAAAGCAGCTTTCGCAAGATCCGGCTGGGTGTCGAGGACGTCTTGGCGGATTTGCGGCTTTTGGGTTTCAAGGTGCGGGTGAACAAAGCGCTGGCCAATGGCATGCAGGCTATCGCCGCCGTGAAATAGGGGAACGGATATGTCGCTGTCAGTCTATCTCGCTTTTCTGCTCGCCACCTTGATCGTCGTCATGGTGCCGGGCCCCACTAACACCTTGATCGTGGCCAATAGCGTCCGGCATGGCCGCCGCGCCGGGCTTCTGAATGTGGCGGGCACGCAAATAGGCTTGGCTCTGACGGTGATGCTGGTGCTTTTGGGCCTGACCTCCTTGATCGCGGCGATGGGCAACTGGTTCGATTGGGTAAGGCTCGCCGGTGCTGCCTATCTGATCTGGCTGGGCTGGAAGCTCTGGACGGATTCGGGCGAGCAGGAAAATGCAGCGCCGCGCATCCCGCGTGGCGGCTTCCTGGTTCAGGGCATGGCGGTCGAACTCAGCAATCCCAAGACCCTGCTGTTCTTCGGCGCCTTCTTTCCCCAATTCATGGACATGCACCGCAACCACACCGTCCAGGTGCTGATTATGGGCGTGACCGCGATGGCTGTGGCGGCGCTCTCCGACAGTATCTATGCGCTTTTGGCGGCGCGCACCGCCGCCTTGCTTACGCCCAAACGCGCGCGCCTGATGAGCCGGGCCAGCGGCAGCGTGTTGATTGGCGGCGGTCTGTGGCTGGCCTTTTCGCGTTCGAAGTAAGCTCTGCTCCTACGGCATCGCTTCGAACACTTTCAGCCCAGGCGGCAGGGGCGCCCAATTGGGCCGGTCCTTGTTGAAGATGGCGATCCTGGGCTGGAAAAGCGAGGGGTCGTCCAACGAACCGGTATAGATGTTGAAGGAATCGGATTCTCCGATCACGCCGCCGAACACCAGACTGCCGCAGACGGGACAGAAATTCCGCACCGCGTCGCCGCCGCGATAGGCTTTGGAAACGAACTGCTTGGCCTGACCGGTGAAGCGCACCGCCTTGGCGGAAAATCCCATGAAGCCGATGAATCCCGAGCCCGACGCCTTGCGGCAGTCCGCGCAATAACAATAACCCGCATAGGTGGGTTCGCCCTGCGCTTCATAGCGCAATGCGCCGCACAGGCAACCGCCGGTGATGCGTTTCCTGGTTTCGCTCATCGTCCGGCCTCATCCTTTTCTGCGTTAGGTGGAACACGCGCCGTGCGCCGGGCCTCCAGCGCGCGGATCACGGCCACCATGTCGGCGTGCTTTTCGCCCAGCCCCAGCGCCTCGGCGTAAAGCCTTTCACAGATGGAGAGCAGCGGCGAGGCCAGACCGGACGCCTTGGCCTGGTTCACCGCCAGCCGGCTGTTCTTCAGCACGTCGGGGATCGCCGCCTGCACTGCGAAGTCGTGGGCCGCGAGCTTGGCCGCCTTGATGCGCGACACCGCGCTGGCCATGGGCCCGGCATCCAGTATTTGCCGGAGCTGCTCGGTGTTGAGCCCGTGGCCTTCGGCGAAATGGAAGGCCTCGACCAACCCGGTC
>DATKPL010000365.1:0-4272 GCA_035524155.1 Rhizomicrobium sp. | reverse complement strand
TGAGGAGGCTGGGTTCGACCAGATTGAGGTCGATGGGCGCCAAGGTGATGGTCTCGAAGCCCATCATCGGCCGTTCGCCGCCCGGCACAGGCTTGGGTTCGCTCACCACCACCAGATTCTCGATGCGGATGCCATATTCGCCGGTCTTGTAATAGCCGGGCTCATTGGAGCAGATCATGCCGGGCAAAAGCGCCTGGTTTACCGGCCGCTTGGAAATATTCTGGGGCCCTTCATGCACGGCAAGGTACGAGCCCACGCCATGGCCGGTGCCATGGTCGTAATCCAGGCCCGCTTCCCACAGCGGTCGGCGCGCGAAACTGTCCAGCTGCATGCCGATCGTACCTTCGGGAAAGCGCACCGTGGCCAGCGCGATATGGCCTTTCAGCACGCGGGTGAAGCGGTCCCGCATGTCGGCGGTGGGCTTGCCCACGATCACGGTGCGGGTGACGTCGGTGGTGCCGTCGGGATATTGCGCGCCGGAATCGATCAGGAACATTTCGTTGTTGGCGATCATGCGGTTGGTCGAGCGCGTCACCCGGTAATGCACGATGGCGCCGTTCGAACCCGCGCCGGAAATGGAATCGAACGACAGGTCGGACAGATAGTTAGTGGCGCGGCGGAATCCCTCCAGCGCCTCGGCAGCCGCGATCTCGGTGAGCGCGCCGTTGGGCGCCTCGCGCGCGAACCAGCAGAGGAAGCGCGACAGCGCCGCGCCGTCGCGGATATGGGCCTTGCGGGTGCCCTCGATCTCCAGCGGATTCTTGCAGGCCTTGGGCAATTGGCAGGGATCGGCGGCGCGAATGATCTTCGCGCCCGCATGCTCCAACCGGTCAAAGATGGCCGAAGCGGCGGTGGCCGGGTCCACCAGCACATGCTTGCCTTTGAGCGCGTCCAGCGCGGCGGTGAATTCCTTGGCGGGCTTGAGATGCACGCCATCGCCCAGATGCCGGTCCAGTCCCGGGCCGCGCTTCTCTTCATCCAGGAACAATTCGGCGCTGCCATCGGCATGAAGAATGGCAAATGCCACCACGAAGGGCGTGTGCGGAATATCCCGCCCACGGATATTGAACAGCCAGCAGACGGAATCGCACAGCGTGATCACCGCCGCATCGGCCTTGGCTTTCTTCAGGGATTCGGCGACACGGGCGCGCTTGGCTTTGCTGTCTTCGCCCGACAGGTTGAAGGGATGCGGCACGGCTTCGTCTTTGGGCGCGGCAGGTCGGTCGGTCCACACGCTGTCGATGGGATTGGAAATACAAGCGACCAAACTGCCGCCCGCTTTTTCCGCCGCCTGACGCAGGAGAGCGACACCATTGGCGGTGGTGAGCCACGGGTCGTAAGCGAGCTTGGCGCCGGTGGGCAGATGGTCGGGCAGCCAGCCTTGCGGGCCTTCGGCCACCAGATCGCGCGGCTCGAACAGCGCGGCGTCGGTCTGCTTGCGCACCTGCAGCGTATAGCGGCCATCGACGAAGATCGCGGCCTTGTCCTTCAGCACCACCGCCGTGCCGGCCGAGCCGGTGAAAGACGTGAGCCACGCCAGCCGCTCGGCATTGGCGGGCAGATATTCGTTCTGGTGATCGTCGGAATGGGGAACGACAAACCCGTCCACACCCAGCCTGGCCAACTCGCCGCGGAGTGCCTTCAGCCGTGGCGCGCAGGTCGCGGCATCGGCAACATCGTCATAGGTCTGGAAGGCGGTGGTTTTGTCCATACAGGGCCTCAAGTGGCGAAGCGATAGGCCAAATTAAAAAGGGCCTCGGGGAGAGAGCGAGGCCGAGACTACCGCCCCGATTTCTCCAAGACCAGCGCGCTCCAGGGGCCCTCACGGCGGCGGCCCAGGAACCGCAAGCGATGGTAAAAGGACAGGATCATCGCCTCCTGATTGTGGAGTAGGCCCGACAGAACCAGCATCCCGCCGGGTTTCAGGGCCTTCACGATCTGCGGCGCGAGGCGGGTGAGCGGTCCGGCCAGGATATTGGCGATGACAAGGTCGTAAGGCGCGTTCGCGGACAGGGTGGGATGCACCAGCCCATCCGCCACCACCGCCCTGACCAGCGGTCCCACGCCATTGGCGCGGGCATTTTCGCCGGTGACTTCCACCGCCACCGGGTCGATATCCGACGCCAGCACAGGTTTGCGCCAAAGCTTGGCCGCGCCGAGGGCCAGCAGGCCCGTACCCGAGCCCAGGTCCAGCACATTCTTGAACGGGCGATGGGCCAGATCGCTCAGTACGGCCACGCACAGCGCGGTGGTCTCGTGATGGCCGGTGCCGAATGCCAGGCCTGCCTCGATGCGGATGGGGATCACGCCATCGGGCACCTTGCCCTGGTCGTGCGCGCCATGGACGAAGAAGCGGCCCGCGCGCACCGGCGGCAGGCCCTGCTGCGAAAGTTTTATCCAATCCTGGTCGGGCAGGGGCTCGACCGTGACGTCGCACCCAGCGATGTCCGACAACAAGGCGGCGTCGGGTTCTTCCGTGTACAGAGCTTCCACTGTTGCGGACGGCCCGAACGGTTCTTCGGCAATCAAGACCGCCTGCGGCTCCGACGCCAGCTGCAGCAGCGACGCCATGTCCGAGGCTTCGCTTTTGGCCAGCGTGATCCAGGCTTTCCACAGCGGCGGGTTGTTCATGCCGGGTGTTTAGGCTCTGGCGACGAACTGGTCGATGACTTTCTTCTCGCCCGCCTTGTCGAATTCCACGGTGAGCTTGTTGCCTTCGACATAGCGCACGCGGCCATAGCCGAACTTCTGATGGAAGACGCGGTCGCCGCGCGCATAGTGCGAGGCGGACGGATCGGAGGTCTGCACCGTCCAAGCCTGCGCCTCGATCAGGGGCGGGCGGGTGCGCGCCTGGGCCCCCGTACGATTGGCCTGTGCCCGGTTGGCCTGGGCCCGTTTCCAGCCGGGGCTTTCATAGGTGGAGGAAAATGCCGGCCCGCCCTGATTGTCGCGAAAACCCGTGGCGCCGCCATAGAAGCCTTCATCCACCACCGTATCGACATGGGCTTCGGGAATTTCGCTAAGGAAACGCGAGGGCAGCGCGCTTTGCCATGAGCCATGGACGCGGCGGTTGGCGGCAAAGGAAATCCGCGCCCGTTTCTTGGCCCGGGTGAGGCCCACATAGGCCAGTCTGCGTTCTTCTTCCAAACCCGCCAGTCCGTTCTCGTCCATGGTGCGCTGGCTGGGAAACAGGCCTTCCTCCCAGCCCGGCAAGAACACGGTGTCGAATTCCAGGCCTTTGGCGGCGTGCAAGGTCATCAGATTGATGCGGTCGCCGCTTTCGTCCTGGGCCAGCTCCATCACCAGGCTCACATGCTCCAGGAAGGCGGCAAGCGATTCATACGCTTCCATCGAGCGCACGAATTCCTTGAGGTTGTCCAGCCGCCCCGGCGCTTCGGCCGATTTGTCGGCCTTGAGCATGTCGGTATAGCCGGACTCGTCCAGCACCATTTCCGCCAGCTCGGTGTGCGGCAACACCTTGGCGGTCTCGCTCCAGCGCGCAAAATTGGCCGCCAGTTCGGCCAGCGCTTTCTTCGCCTTGGGCGGCAATTCGTCGGTGTCGGCGATCTCGCGCGATGCCGCCAAGAGCGGCAATTGCCGCGCGCGGGCGAAGGCATGGAGCGTCGCCACGCTGGCGTCGCCGATGCCGCGCTTGGGCTTGTTGACGATGCGCTCGAAGGCGAGATCGTCGTCGCCCTGGGCTATCAGGCGCAGATAGGCCATGGCGTCGCGGATTTCCGCGCGTTCATAGAAACGCGGGCCGCCGATCACGCGATAGGGCAGGCCCAATGAGATAAAACGATCTTCGAATTCGCGCATCTGGAAGGAGGCGCGCACCAGGATTGCCATGTCGCCGAACCGCGCGCCCTGGCGATGCAAATCTTCGGCTTCGGCGGCGACATTGCGGGCTTCTTCCTCCGCGTCCCACACACCTTGCACCTTGATCTGCTCGCCCTGGTCGCCTTCGGTCCACAGCGTCTTGCCCAGCCGGCTTTTGTTGGCGGCGATCAGGCCCGAGGCCGCGCCCAGGATGGTCGGTGTGGAGCGGTAATTTCGTTCCAGCCTTATCACCTTGGCGCCGGGAAAATCGCGCTCGAAGCGCAGGATGTTTTCCACTTCGGCGCCGCGCCAGGCATAGATGCTCTGGTCGTCGTCGCCCACCACGCAGACATTGCCGTGACTGGTGGCCAGCAGTTTCAGCCAAAGATACTGCACCACATTGGTGTCTTGATATTCGTCCACCAGGATGTAGCGGAAGCGGTCGCGGTAATC
>DATKPL010000364.1:0-3525 GCA_035524155.1 Rhizomicrobium sp. | reverse complement strand
ATAATCGGCCACTTTGGCGTCAGTGATCTCGGCAGTCAGGGCCGACAACACCCGCTCCAGTCCGGCGCGGCGTTCGGGCGTGGAGAAATCTTTCCCCTCGGTTTCGATCCGCCACAGCATATCGGACAAGGGCATCGCCTGGTCCAACAGCGCCGCCATGGCGTGGGGACCGCTTTTGCCGATCAGGGAATCCGGATCTTCACCCGCTGGCAAAAAGACAAAGCGCAACGAGTAACCGGCTTTCAGATGCGGCAACGCCAACCGCGCCGCACGTTCCGCCGCCTTGGCACCGGCGGCATCGCCGTCGAAAGAAAGCACCGGTTCCGGCGTGGTGCGCCAGAGGAGATGCAGTTGATCTTCGGTGAGCGCGGTGCCCAAGGGCGCCACCGCATGGGCAAAGCCGGCGCGCACCAGCGCGATCACATCCATATAGCCTTCGGCGACGATGATGGTGCCCGCCTTGATGGCGGCGGCGCGCGCGGTGGCGAAATTGTAGAGATGATGGCCTTTGGAAAAGAGCGCGTTTTCGCCGCTATTGATGTATTTGGGCTTGGCGTCGTCTTCCAGTGCGCGGCCGCCGAACGCGATCACGCGGCCACGACCATCGGTGATGGCAAACATCACGCGATTGAAAAAGAAATCACGCAAAGGCTGGTTTTCACTGCTGCGCGCCAGGCCCGCCGCCAGCACGTCGTCCTGGGTGACGTTGTGATTTTTGAGGAAATCGATCAGGCCGGATTGCGGCGCATAACCCAAACGGAATTGTTTCGCCGCCTGCCCATCCAGGCCGCGCCGTTTCAGATAGTCGCGCGCTTTCTGGCCTTCGGGCGCGCGCAATTGCGCTTCGTAAAATTGCGCCGCCAGTTCCACGATCTCGTACAGCGATTTGCGCTTCTCTTCACGCGCTTCATCGCCGGGCGACCATTTGGGCAGTTCCACGCCGGCCTCACCAGCGAGCTTCTCTACCGCTTCACGAAAAGTCAGGCCTTCGGTTTCGACCAGCCATTTGAAGGCGTCGCCGCCGGCGCCGCAGCCGAAGCATTTATAGGCGTGGCGCTCATTCTCGACCTTGAAGCTGGGAGACTTCTCGGCATGAAAGGGGCAGCAGCCCCACATCACCCGGCCCTTGCGGATCAGCTTGACGCGGCGGCCCACCAGCTGGACCAGATCGGTCCGCCGGCGGATTTCCTCCAGCAATCCATCGCCATAGCGCATGGGGCAAGCTTACGGGAAAGTGGAGCGCGACAGCAGGGCCAAAGCCGCTCGCGCACAATTATTTCGCGGCGGACAATCTGTCCTTCACCAGGGCGGAAGCCCGGCCGAAATCCATCTGGCCGGCATAGCGTTCCTTCATGGCCGCCATCACCTTGCCCATGTCCTTGATCGAAGTGGCGCCCAGCTCGGCGATCACCGTGTCGGCGGCAGCCTTCACCCCCGCCTCGTCCATCTGGGCGGGCATGAAAGAGCGGATAATCGCGATTTCCTCGCGCTCGCCCGCCGCCAGTTCCGGGCGGTTGCCGGCGTCGAAGGCCAAAGCCGATTCCTCCCGCTGCTTGATCATCTTGGCCATCAGCGAAAGGATTTCGTCATCACCCAGAAGATCGCGGCTTGTTTCGGTGCGCGCCGCAATGTCGCGGTCCTTCAGCGCCGCCAGAACCAGGCGCAAAGTGGCCAGGCGCTTGGCGTCCTTGGACTTCAGCGCGTCCTTCATCGCGTCATTGAGTTTCTGGCGAAGCGACATTTTCGAACCTTCCGGAAAGAAGCGAAGCTACTGGAATCGGGGGATAAGTACAACGCGTTGAAAATGCAGGCGTAATATGTGTTTGCGCGCTGTTGACCCGTGGGGGCCGCATCCCTATTTTCGCGCAAATCCAAGGACGCCTCCCATGCCCGACGCTTTCGCCCAGCTTCCGCTCGCCCGCGGAGGCGTGATGTTGGCCGACGGCACCTTCTTCGAAGGCACCGGTTTCGGCGCGTCGGGTGCGGCGATCGGCGAAGTCTGCTTCAACACGGCGATGACCGGCTATCAGGAGATCCTCTCCGATCCCTCCTATGCCGGGCAGATTGTGGCCTTCACTTTCCCGCATATCGGGATCGTGGGCACCAACAGCGAGGACATCGAGACCATAACACCCGCCGTGCGCGGTATGATCGTGCGCGCAGATGCGGAACATCCCTCCAATTACCGCAGCCTGGCGGCGCTGGATCGCTGGCTGAAGGCGCACAATATTCCCGCGGTGGCCGGCATCGACACCCGCGCGCTCACCAGCCTGATCCGCGAAAAGGGCATGCCGCATGGTGTGATCGCCAATGCCGGCTTGGGCGCGCTGGATCATGCCGCGCTGCTGAAACAGGCGAAAAGTTTTCCCGGCCTGGAAGGCCTCGACCTCGCCAAGGATGTGTCTTCGCGCCAGACCTACAAATGGCGCGAGACGCCCTGGGCCTGGAACGAAGGCTACGGCAAGGAAGCGGAAACGACCTGGCGCGCCACCGTGATCGATTACGGCGTGAAACGGAACATTCTGCGATTGCTCGCTGGGCGCGGCGCCGACATCACCGTGGTGCCGGCCAATGCCGACCTGGACGAAGTGATGCGGCATGATCCCCACGGCGTGCTGTTGTCGAACGGTCCGGGCGATCCGGCCGCCACCGGCGAATATGCCATCCCAACCATCAAAGGCGTGGTGGATCGGGGCGTGCCGGTCTTCGGCATCTGCCTGGGCCATCAGATGCTGGGCCTGGCCTTGGGCGGCAAGACCAAGAAAATGGCGCAAGGCCATCACGGCGCCAATCATCCGGTGAAGGATCTTACGACCGGCAAGGTCGAGATCGTCTCGATGAATCACGGTTTCACGCTCGACCGCGACACCTTGCCCAAGGGCGTGAAGGAGACGCATGTCTCGCTGTTCGACGGCACCAATTGCGGCATCGCCGCCGAAGGCAAGGACGTGTTCAGCGTCCAGTATCACCCGGAAGCCTCACCCGGGCCGATGGACAGCCACTATCTGTTCGACCGCTTCGCCAAGGCCGCGACGAAGCGTTAACTGCCGTTTTCTTCCTGGCCGTTCTCAGGCGGCGTCCAACCTTTGAGGTCAGACGTCGGCGGCATGCCCACCACATTGAAGCCGGCATCGACGAAATGCACTTCGCCGGTAACGCCGCCGGAAAGATCGCTGAGGAGATAGAGCGCCGCGCCACCCACATGGCTGAGTTCGACCGAACGTTTCAGCGGCGAATGGGTCTTGTTCCATTTGAAGACCATGCGCGCATCGCCCACAGCACTTCCCGCCAAGGTGCGCATGGGACCGGCGGAAATGGCATTGACGCGAATATTGTCGCGGCCGAGATCGGCGGCGAGATAACGCACCGAAGCCTCCAGCGCCGCCTTGGCCACGCCCATCACATTATAATTAGGCATTACGCGCTGGGCGCCCAAATAGGACAGCGTCACCATCGCGCCGCCCTTGGTCATCAATTGGGCGGCGCGGCGCGCCACCGCGGTGAAGGAATAGCAAGAGATATCAA
>DATKPL010000363.1:0-4392 GCA_035524155.1 Rhizomicrobium sp. | reverse complement strand
CACGCGCTTTTCGCCTTCGCCCTTGGTCGCGGCGTAATGCGCGTCGGACTCCACATCGGCGCCGATGGCCGAGACATGCACGAACGCGCGCAGGCCCAGCCGCGCGGCTTCCTTCGCGATGGCTTCGGGCCCGTCCACATGCACGTCCTGAAAGCTCTGGCCGCGCTGGAACAGGATGCCGGCCAGGTTGACCGCCGCCTGGCTGCCCGCCAGCGCCTGGGCGATCTGGTCGGCATCGGCCACGTCGCATTTGACGAAGCCGATCTGGCCCACCTGGCCCATGGGGCGCAGGAAGAAGGCGCGGTTGGGATGGCGGGTGGCGACCTTGATGCGCCAGCCGCTTTTGGCCAGCGCGCGCACCACATAACGCCCCAGGAAACCGGAGCCGCCGAAAACCGTGATCTGCTTTGTATCCATGGGAGCCAGAGAATCTGTCTGAAGCGGGGAGGTGTTTAACCAGGGTAGCCGATTTTGTCTTCCCTTGTTCTCAGTTGACGCCCGAGAAAGCCAACTCTAAACATCCGGCCCTTCGGCATCTGCCCAGATGGCGGAATTGGTAGACGCACTAGTTTCAGGTACTAGCGCTGCAAGGCGTGGAGGTTCGAGTCCTCTTCTGGGCACCATACTTCTCCCAATATGGCGCATTTCCATGCAATATGTTGTTTTTGCTCGATAAAGCCGTAAACAACAAATCTCATCTGTAAATTGCACCTCCGTAAGATTTGACTTGTCTCAAAGTAAAACCTGACCGAAGCTCGACTATCCGAAGGTGCTATTCTTCCTGGGGGGCAGGTTGAGCAAGACACCCATAGTATTTGTAGTCGACGATGACGCCGCCATCCGAGAGGCGGTACACGAGTTGCTGTCGTCGGTCGGCCACTTGGTCGAAACCTTTCCGTCCGCGGAAGAATTCCTCAGCCGGCGCGAGCCCAATACCCCCGGCTGCCTGGTCCTGGATGTCCGCCTGCCGGGCACCAGCGGCTTGGAACTTCAAAAGCGCCTCAACAGCCAGCGGGACCGGATCCCCATCATCTTCATCTCGGGCTATGGCGACATTCCCATGGTGGTGCAGATCATGAAGTCCGGCGCCGCCGACTTCCTGCAAAAGCCTTTCCGCGAGCAGGAGCTTCTGGAATGCGTGCAGGCGGCCTTGCGCAAGGACATGGCGCTGCGCGAAAGCGAAGAACAAATATCCGAAGTGATGAACTCGTACCGCTCGCTCACCAAGCGCGAGCGCGAGATCATGAAGCTGGTGGTGACGGGCCAGATCAACAAGCAGATCGCCGCCCAGGTCGGGCTCAGTGAAGTGACGGTGAAGATTCATCGCGCCCAGGTGATGCGCAAAATGGGCACCGCATCGCTGGCCGATCTGGTGCGCGCCGCCGACAAGATCGAGGCGTTTCTGGCCTGATATTTTGCCAGTTTCTTTACGCTCCCGTCAGTGTTCACCTGCGACGGCGCTGCCCCTTTCATGGGCACACACCTTCGGCTAGAACCGCGCCCGGGTTTACGCGAGTCAATTGTCGTTAATTGTCGCAGATGGCTTTACGCCGTTCGTCAAAATCAAAACGCGACGATAACGCAATAACAAACGCTCCGCGGAATAGGCCCAGGGGAACTTAGGGACAGGAAAGATGGCTGATCAGATCACCGCGCCTATGAGCCGGCGCTCTTTGTTCAAGATGATTGGCATGACCGCGGGCAGCGCGGTGATGTATCAGGCGATGACCGATTTGGGCTTCGCGGGCGAGTCCGGATACACCGGCCCGATCAATCTGCAAGGCGATCCCAAGGGCGCGTCGGTGCTCATCCTGGGCGCGGGTCTTGCGGGTTTGACCGCGGCGCTGGAATTGAGCCGCGTCGGCTACAAGGTCCAGGTGCTGGAATATCAGCACAAGGCGGGCGGCCGTAACATCTCGATCCGCGGCGGCGACACCGTCAACGAACTGGGCGGCTTCACCCAGCATTGCCAGTTCGATCCGGGCTTCTATGTGAATCCCGGCCCGATGCGCATTCCCTATCACCATGTCGCGCTGCTCGATTACTGCAAGCGCCTTGGCGTGACGCTCGAAGCGTTCCAGATCGTCAATTACAACGCGATGATCCACAATTCCAAGGCGTTCGGCGGCAAGCCCAAGCGCTATCGCGAAGTGGAAAGCGATTTCCGCGGCCATGTCTCGGAATTGCTGGCCAAGGTCACGGCGCAGGGCAAGCTCGACCAGGCGGTGACCAAGGACGATGCCGACATGCTGATGACGGCGCTACGTTCCTGGGGCGCGCTGGACAAGAATTACGAATACAAAAAGGGCACCAACGTCTCCAACCATCGCGGTTACGACGTGGATCCCGGCGGCGGCTTGTCGTGGCAGCCCACCGACTCCGATCCGATGACGATGAGCGAATTGCTCCAGTCGCAGCTCTGGTCGGGGCTCCTGACCGGTCACGAATACGAATACCAGATGACCATGTTCCAGCCGGTGGGCGGCATGGACCGCATCAGCGCGGGCTTCATCCGCGCGCTGCCGCCCGACATGATCAAGTACAATTGCAAGGTCACCGAGGTGAAGCAGGATGGAAACGGCGTCACCGTTTCCTATGTCGACGCGCAGAAGGGCGGCGCGGTCCAGACCGCCAAGGCCAATTGGTGCGTGAACACCATTCCGGCGACCATCCTTTCCCAGGTGCCGATGCAGATCGGCGCGCCGTTGCGCAACGCGATCAATTCGCTTTCCTACAGCGCGGGCTTCAAGGCGGGCCTTCAGATGAAGCGCCGCTGGTGGGAAGACGATTACCGCATCTATGGCGGCATCTCCTATACCGACCAGCCCATCGCGCTGATTTCGTATCCGTCAACGCAATACATGACCGAGAAAAAGGGCGTGATCCTGGGCGCCTATACTTTCGGCCCGCACGCCTTCGAGCTCACCGCCATGGACCCGCAAACGCGCATGGCGAAATGCATCGAGTATGGCGCGATGATCCATCCGGAATACCGCACCGAGTTCGAGACCGGCGTTTCGGTCGGCTGGCACCGCATGCCCTTCACCTTGGGCTGCTTTGCGCAATGGACCGAGGAAAACCGCGCCAAGAATTACGATGCGCTTTGCGCCATCGACGGTCGCATGGTGCTCGCCGGCGAGCATGCCTCGCATCTGGGTGCCTGGCAGGAAGGTGCTATCATGTCGGCGCTGGACGCGATCAGGCGTCTGCATCAGCGCGTGATGACGGCCTAAAAGGGGGACGTGACCTAATGAAAAAGATCGTTGCTATTGCCGGTTCGCTGCTGATCGCGGGCCTCACTTCATCGGCCGCGCTGGCCCAGGGTTCGGGCGCGGGCGGCCGCTTCCGCGGCTTCACCGAACAGGGGGGCGAAGCCCTCTACAAGGGCATCTGCCAGGGCTGCCACATGCCGAACGCGCAAGGCGCGGTGGGCGCGGGCGCCTATCCGGCGCTGGCTAAGAATCCCAAGCTGGAAGTGGCAGGCTATCCCATCTCGGTGGTGGTGAACGGGCAGAAGGCCATGCCCGCCTTCGGCCCGATGCTCACCGACCAGCAGATCGCCGATGTGATCAATTATGTTCGCACCCACTTCGGCAACAACTATAAGGACGCAGTAAAGCCGGCCGATGTGAAGGCCGCGCGCTGACAGGCTTTGGCAAAAAACTTGGAGGGACTACATCATGCGTAAATCAGTGAAATATGCCGCGCTTGCGGTTCTGGGCATGGGCCTGGTGGCCGGGGGCGCGTTTGCCGCCGACATCGTCCATAATCAGCAGGGCATGGAGAAGGCGCCGTTCGCCAGTTCGGTGATGGTGCCGGCAGGCTTCGACACCTATTACATCTCAGGTTCGGCGGGTAAGGGCGCCAACACCGAAGAACAGGCGGCCGCCACCCTGGAAGGCCTGAAAGGCCAGTTGGCCAAACTGGGTCTCACCATGGGCGATGTGGTCCAGGCGCATGTCTTCCTGGCGCCCGATCCGGCGACCGGCAAGATGGACTTCGCGGGCATGAACAAGTCGTGGTTCAAGTATTTCGGCACCGCGGACCAGCCCAACAAGCCCGCCCGCGCCGCCTTCCAGGTGGGCGCCCTGGCCGGCCGGGACGCACTGGTCGAGATCGAATTCATCGCGGCCAAGAAAGCCCGCTAGGCTTTTCCACATCTCGAAAAGAGGCGGATGCGCGAAAGCCATCCGCCTTTTTTCTTTGTGTGACGGAAAAAGCACTCACTTATGTTTGGGTTCTCAGTCTCTCTGGAGGGGTTTTCTATCCTATTGATTAGGAACACGAATCCAAAGTTCTCCTACCTCCAGGAGAGGATTTGGCCACGCTTGCAGGTCGTGCTGCCAAATGTTTTTCGCCGTATGCGGGCAATTTTTACGACCATCTCCCGAA
>DATKPL010000362.1:0-3676 GCA_035524155.1 Rhizomicrobium sp. | reverse complement strand
GGGTGCGCCTTTGAGAAAGCGAAGGTCTTCCGCTTTCGCAGGAACGCTGACGCGATAAGCCGTGCCCGTCAGAGTCTGGCAATCGGTGCAATGGCAGATGCTGGTTTGGGCGGGATCGACCTCGGCTTCATAGGCGATCTCGCCGCAGTGGCAGTGTCCATGGACTTTCATGGCACGGCCTCGCCGGCGCCCAGGCCATGCCCGCCCGGATCGGGCAGCGCCACGCAGACGCTGCCGCAGCTGATCACATTCACGGTCACGGCCGGCGCCGCGCCGGTCGAGCGCAGATCACCCGGGCGATCGATGCTCTGGCCGGCCGCCAATCGCAGCAGCACATAAGCGATGGCCGCCGTGCCGTTCGGACCGCCTGCGCCAACGCCCGCCATGGCGACCTTGCCGTCGGCATCGCGCGCGATCACGGGCGTGAGAAACGCGCCGGCGATGCCCGCGGGCAATGCCGGAGCGCTGGCCAACAGCACGCCGCTTGCCGCCGCGGTGCGGCCTGCGCCAAACGGGCCGTTCATGGTCACACCGCATACCGCCGCCTGTCCATTCCGGTCCACGGCGGCAAAACCGGTGCCGCCCAGATCGGCGGGAAGCGCGGAGATGCCAAAACTGGCTAGGCTCCGCCGCACGGCCGCCACCACTTCGCTTTCCGGCTGGCCACCCCGCGCCGCATTGGCGAGCAGCGATTGCGCGAAGGCGCCCGCCCCCGTTGCGGCATCGGGAATCGCCACGCTGTACCCGCCTTCGGCAACCATCCGCGGAGCGGTGACGCCGGTGCGGTAATCCAGCAAATCCTGCGGCGAGATTGCGCCGCCTTGTGCCGCTGCGCCGCGCACAATCTGGTCCGCGACCGCGCCCTCGTAAAAGCCATCGGCGCCCGACAGGCGGATTGCCGACAAGGTCTGCGACAACGAGGTGTTCGCCACCACCGTGCCCTCGGCCTTGACGCGGCCGGTACCGTCAAGGAACTCCGATGCCAGGGCCGGATCCTGCCGCACCAGCGTCAGCGTATTGGCAAGCCTGGCCGCCAGCGCGTGGCTGATGGGAAAACCGGTGGCGGCAAAAGCTTCGCCGCCCGCCACATCGCGCTGCCAGGGAAGCATGCCGAATGCATTTTGAAGATCGTAAAAGCCTCGCACCGCGCCGGGCACGGCATAGGCGCCGCCGGTTTTGGCGGCGCGGGGCAGGAAATCGAATTCTCGAATCCCCCTGGCCGGATCGGAAACCAGGCAGATACCGCCGCCGCCCAGTCCCGCCGCCACCGGATAGGTCGCAGTCATGGCGAAGAACATCGCAGTGACGGCGTCGGCGGCGTTGCCGCCCTCTGCTAGGATGGCGGTGCCGGTCTTGACCGCGAAGGGTTCGTCGCCGACCGCCAGGCCGGTATCCGGCTCCGCGGTGGCGCGCGGCGCGCTGCCCAAAGTGGACGCGTTGCCCAAGGTGGAATTGTAGGCGGAATCGAAAGCGGAAGAGACGGTATCGCTGATCGTGTCGGTGACGGAGCAACCGGTCAGCAGAGCGGCCATTGGCAAGGCAAGAAAAGACGCGGCGCGAGAGCCCGGCATGACAGTCCTGTAATTCATGAAAAAGACGGTCCGGTTATGCCGGAACAAGACGCCGGGAGCAATCTGCCGGATTTGACCTCGGTCCCCGGCCCTCTTACTTTCACGCCGAACGGGGGTAACTGGAGGCTTTACCGTGCCGCGTTTCGACCCTGTTTGCAGGCATCCTGGTGACAGGCGTCCTGATTATCGGCGTTCCTGGCGCCAGATCGCGTTCGCGACCGGCTTCTTCGTTCCGGGCATTTTCTTCTTTTCCGCAATCGGCTCGACGCCCGCGCATGCGCAGGAAATCACCATGCTGCGCGATACCGAAACCGAGGACATGCTGAAAAGCTATGAGGCGCCGATCGCCAAGGCCGCCGGCATCAATCCGGTTCCGCGGGTCTGGCTGGTGGGCGATCCAGACATCAACGCCTTCGCCTCCTACGGCGACGGCGGCGAGAACATCTTCATCATGTCGGGCATCATTCTTTTCTGCAAAAGCCCCAACGAATTGATCGGCGTGATGTCGCATGAAACCGGCCATATCGCCGCCGGCCATCTGTCGCGCACCGAAGTCGGCGCACAGCATGCGATGATCCCCATGCTGCTTTCCATGGTCTTGGGCGCGGCTGCCATGGCGCTGGGCGCGGGCCAGGCCGGCATGGTGATCATGAGCGCGGGCATGGCGGTGGCGCAGGCGCAGATGGCCGCCTTCACCCGCGTGCAGGAATCCACCGCCGATCAGATCGCGCTCAAGCTTCTGGCCGCCACCCACCAATCGCCTTTGGGTCTCTATTCGACCTTCGAGCGTCTGGCCGCCGATGAAGCGCGCAGCGCCTACAAGATCGATCCCTATGCCGTGGACCATCCGGTGGGCCAGCAGCGGCTTGCCGACATCGAACAGGGCGTGAACTCCTCGCCCTGGCGCGATGTGAAAGATCCGCCCCAGGTCACCCACACATTCGAAATGGTGCAGGCGAAATTGGCGGGCTTCACCCTGCCGGTGCAGCAGGCGCTCGATCTTTATCCCGAGAGCAACACATCCGAACCCGCGCGCTATGCCCGCGCCATGATCTATCTGAGGAAGCCCGATCTGCAAAAGGCGCTTTCCACCACCAACAGTCTGATCGCCGACGAACCCAACAATCCCTTCTTCTATGAAGTGCTGGGGCAGATTTATGTGAGCATGGCCAAGCCTGCCCTCGCCATTCCCGCTTATCAGAAGGCGGTGGATCTCAGGCCCAATGCGCCGCAATTGCGCCTTGGCCTGGCGGTGGCGGAGCTCGCGACCGAGGATGCCCGCCTTGCAGGCGTGGCGCTCCAGAATCTCAAGGCCGCCTCGCTGATCGAGAATGACGACACGTTTACATGGTACGAGACCGCGCAGGCTTACAGCATGCTGAAGAACGAGCCGATGGCCAATCTCGCGACGGCCGAGGCTTATTACAGCGACGGTGCGATCCGCCAGGCCGGCATTTTCGCCATCCGCGCGCGGCGCGGACTGGACCAGGGCACGCCCGACTGGGAACGCGCCAACGACATCGTCTCCATTGCCAGCGCCCCGCAGCAACGCTAGGACAAGGCATGCGTGACGGAGTGAAGTTCCTTGGCGCCGCTCTGGGCGGCGCGCTGCTGGCGGTGCTGATCATATTCGCGGCGGCGGACAAGGGACTGCTTCCCGGCGGACCGGGGAATGTCCGTTCCTATCTCCTCAGCCATCCCGAACTCCTGGCCGAAATGACCGACCGGCTGCAGAAACAGGAAGAGGCCGACGAAGACGCCAAAGCGGCGGCGGCCCTGAAGAAGATCGGCATGGCGCCTTTCTTCGATACCAAGGTTGCTTTCGTCACCGGTCCTGCCGACGCCAAGAAGAGTGTGGTCGAATTCTACGACTATAATTGCCCCTATTGCCGAGCCTCGCTTCCGGCGGTCGAGAAATTCTACCAAAAGCACAAGAACGACACGCGATTCTCGTTCATCGAATTTCCCATCAAGGGGCCGGACTCGGTGGTGGCGGCAAAGGTGGCCCTGGCCGCCAGGCTGCAGCCCGACAAATACCTGGCGCTGCATTTCCTCTTGATGAACGAGACCGATCCGGTCAATGAGGCGATGATCTATGCCGACGC
>DATKPL010000361.1:0-3451 GCA_035524155.1 Rhizomicrobium sp. | reverse complement strand
GCCTTGAAGGTGCTTTCGTTCGCGTCGCGATAATCCTGCGGTCCCTGCACCAGCGCGATCGCCGGCGACGCGAACAGCGGCATGGCGCGCCTGAGCCAGAACGGCTCGACCTGATAATCGCTGTCGATCACCGCGATATGGGTGACTTCGGGGTCGGTCAGCGCCAGGGCGCGGTTCAGCGCACCTGCCTTGAAGCCCTGGACGCCGTCGAAATGGAAGAAGCGGAAGCGGGGGCCCAGCGTCTTGCAATGGCGTTCGACCGGCCGCCAGACATCCGGATCCTGTGTATTGTTGTCCAGGACGATGACTTCGTAATCCTCGTAATCCAGCCGCGCCAATGCATCGAGCGTCTCGATCACCATCTGCGGCGGCTCGTTATAGGTCGGCACATGGATCGAGACGCGCGGGCTGATCTCTGCAATCGCGGCGGGCACAGTGCGGCGATCTTCGCGCCAGAGCGATGCGGCCAGCTCGATGCCTTCGGTCAGGATGATGGCGCAGGCCAAAAGCACCAAAGGCGACATGGCGATAATGGCGATGATATTGGTGGGATCGATATATTCCAGCGCGGTGGCGTCAATCAGCGCCAGAAGCCCGGTCGAAAGCAACGCGATCAATCCGCCCATCACCAGATAGCCAGTCTGGCGGACTTTGGGCATCCGCCCCAGCACCAGCAGCCCCAGCGACAAGGTCAGCACAGCCGCCAGAAGCGCATAGCTGCGCCATTCGGGGAAACTGCGCAACATCCCGGTGAAGCCGAATTTCGGGTGCCCGGTGGCATCGAACAGTCCCCAATAGGCGCCCACGGCGCCTTCGATCATCCCGCCTTTCCAGGGTTCATCAAATCCTTCGAACAAATAATAATCGTAACCCTTTTCCTGCGCATCCTGGACGAATGTGCGGATGAAATAGGCTTCGTTGGCGAGAGACGCCTGGGCCTGGCCGTGAGTATTGCCTTCCGATGGCCAGCCCGCCTCGCCGATGATGATGGGCTTGCCCGGGAAAGTCTGCTGCATGATGGCAAACGCCTTGTCGACAAAGCGCGTCGCGGTGCCGATATAGGTATTCTCCCAGTAAGGCAGCAGATGGACAAAGATGATGTCCACATGCTGCGCGACCTCGGGGATCACCACCCAGGTGGACCAGGGTTCGGCGGTAGTCACCTTGATGCGCGCCGGAAGAGCGGCGCGCACGCGGTCGAGATAAGCATCGAGCTGTTCTTCCGAGACATAGCCGAACAGCTGGGTCTCGTTTCCCACGATCACGCGGTCGATCACCCGGCGGTTTGCAAGCGCTGTCCTGATGCCCAGCTCGATCTGCTGTTCGTTCTTGGCGAGGTCCGGCGTGATCCAGATTCCCATCGACACCGTCATGCCGTAGCGGCGCGCCACTTCCGGCACCTTGTCCATGCCGCCATCGACCGTATAGGTGCGGATATGGCCGGTGACGCGCGACAATTGCTTCAGGTCTCGGTCGATCTGTTCCGGCGTGATGTGCAGATGGTCGCGGAAGCGGAACAGGTGGCTGGGATTGTAGGCGATGCCGCGCACCTGCCCATCCCAGTCCGGCGCGACCATCGTATAATCGCGGCTGGCCCAGAACAGGGCGGTCGCGCCCACCACCATGACAAGGGCGATGAAGATGCGTGCGCGTCCGCCAATGAGGGCGCGCCGGCGCAGAAATTGCCCGAGCATGCGCAATTCCCGTTTCCGCTATTTGTCTTTATCCAGGGGATCGGTGGGATCGGGGATGTAGCCGGGCTCGCCCCGCTTGGGCGCGGGCGTGGTGGAAACAAGGGTCATGTCGAAGACCAGAACCTGGTCGGGCGGGATCGCCGAACCCGCGCCGCGCGCGCCGTAAGCCAGGGCGGAGGGAATCACCAACTGCCAATGGTCGCCCTCGCGCATCAATTGCAGCGCTTCGGTCCATCCGGGGATCACCTGGTTGACCTTGAAAGACGCTGGCAGCCCCGGCGAAGTTCCGTCGAACACCCTGCCATTGATCAGGGCCCCCGTGTAATAGACCTCGACGCTGTCGGTGACCGCGGGCCGCTTGCCGAAGCCGTTCTGCACGATTTTGAACTGCAAGCCGTCGGGCCGGACGATCACGCCCCGCTTCTTGGCGTTGTCGGCAAGAAAGGCGGCATTGGCCTCCGGGCTGAGGCTGGGATCGGCCGTCGGGGCGCCAGGCGTCATGGCCGCGTGGGCGGCCAAGGGCCACGCCAGGATCGATGCCGCCAGGAATGCCGCAGAAAGCTTCATTTTCAGGTCTCCAGAACAGGCCGGAATTTAGCGCGGCCCGAGCCCGGCCGAAACAGGGATTCGCTTAAAGAAGAGAAGGATTCGGGCAAAATCCGGTCCTCAAGCGGCGAAGCGGCAGGACATAGGAAAATCCGTCAGAACTGAAGCCCAAACACTCTCATTACCACGTGGATCAGGACCGCCAGGCCGAACAGGGCCACCAAGGCGCCGGAGACCCGGTTGATGACGCGCACGGTCCTGTCCGTAATCCGGGTATGGAACAGACCGATCACGGTGGTAAGCGCCAGCCACCAGCCCGTGGAACCGCCAACCACGCCCGCCACCACGAACTCGGCATCGACGAACGTGTCGGCGCCGCCCACCAATCCGCGGAAGCTAGCGAACATGGAGGCAAAGGCGAGCAAAGT
This sequence comes from Rhizomicrobium sp., assembly GCA_035524155.1. Lineage (GTDB taxonomy): Bacteria > Pseudomonadota > Alphaproteobacteria > Micropepsales > Micropepsaceae > Rhizomicrobium. The sequence continues at coordinate 783 of DATKPL010000361.1, read as the reverse complement.
GGCGGGATTGGTGATGGTGAGGGCAAAAGTCGAGGCGATGGCGCGAATCAGGGTGGAAGCGCCGGTATCGGACTTGTCGCTGTCGTCCATCTTGGCGGTGATCGGCGCCAGAAGCGCGTGGACGCCGAACCAGACCATGAGCGCGCCGCCGATCACCTCGATGATGGGGTCATAGCTCTGGATCAACTGTGCGATCCAGGTGAGGCCGAAAAAAGTGATGGCGGCGAACACGCCATCGCCCAGCGCCGCGCCCAGCCCCGAAACAAAACCGTTCACCGGGCCGAAGGCGAACGTCCTTCGAATGCAGATGAGATTGACCGGGCCGATCGGCACTGCTGCGATCAGGCCCATGATCACGCCGGCGAATATCAGAACCAGATAGTCCATGGCGGTTAAGGGAATTGGCGCGTTTGCGCCAGGGCGTCAAGACCGCGCGGCATGAGGCTCAAGCGTCTCGACAAAGCGCAACGGCTTGCCTCTGGCTTTTCCGGTCAGCGCGAAATCGCGCATGACAATTTGTCCGCGGAGAATGGCCGCCACCGCCCAACCTTTGGTGCTCATGCCGTCGAACGGCGTCCAGCCGCAGCGCGACGCAATCCACTTGTTTTCGATTTTGCGGGTGAGACCAAGATCGACAATCGTGAAATCGGCATCGTAACCCAGCGCCACACGGCCCTTGCTGGCGAGCCCGAATATGCGCTGCGGTCCCGATGCCGTGATGTCCACGAACCGTTCCAGGCTCATCCGGCCTTTGCCGACATGATCGAGCAACAGCGTGACCAG
>DATKPL010000360.1:0-5138 GCA_035524155.1 Rhizomicrobium sp. | reverse complement strand
GAAGGTGTCGTGACCCGCGCCCGCCACGCCGGGCTTGCCCAGGATGTGGAGCACCTTGCCGTCGGAATCGAATTCCAGCACGTCATCGCCGATGCCATGGCCGACATGGCCGTCCGCCACCCAGATGTGATCGTCCTTGTCGATGGTCATGCCGTGCGGAAAGAGGAATTTTCCTGCGCCGAAGGCTTTGAGGAAATTCCCTTGCGCGTCGAATTCCATCACCGGATCGAGCCTGGAGCCGGCGCAGTCATTGGCGCCGCAGCGATCCACCACCCAGATATGGCCTTGATGATCCACCGCCACCGAGTTGGTCGAACCCATGACGCGGCCCGGCGGCATTTTGAAGAAATCGCGGATGGTTCGGTACGGATTGGGCTGGGAATTGGGCGCATTGCCCGCCGTTGCCAATGCGGTGCTGCCGAAAAGAAACAGTGAAACCAGAATCGTGGCGCGCGATATCATGTTGGCCCCTTCCCATTTTCGGCCATCCCGGCCAATCCCATGGCGATCATCTTGCGCAATTATGTCCCGAAAGAAAAAACTTTCCGATATTGCGGATGCGAGCGCTGTTTATGCCACGCCCTCCTTGGCGTATCCTCGCGGGCGCGAGAGTGATGGTGGAGCAGCATGGCCCGCGGTTTGACGGAAAGCGACGTCGCCGGTTTTCGTGAGCGTCTCTGCGAAGCGGCCGCGCTTTTGTTCGTCGAACGTGGCCCGGGCGCCTTCAACATGCGCGAGCTGGCCGGCCGGCTCGGGGTAAGCGCCATGACCCCGTACCGTTATTTCAAGGACAAGAATGAAATTCTGTCGGTGGTGCGCGCCCGCGCCTTCCGCCGGTTCGCTGACCGGCTTGAAGCCGCCCATGCCACCGACGGTTCGCAACTGGAAAAAAGCGGCGCGATGGGACGGGCGTATATCGCGTTCGCACTGGAGGAACAGACCAATTACCGGCTGATGTTCGACCTGTCGCAGCCATCAGGCATCGGCATTCCCGAGCTGGATCGGGAAGAGCATCGCGCCCGCGCCCTGATGCGCGCGCATGTGGACATGCTGGTGGCGATGGGCGTGCTGGAAGGTGACCCCGCCATGATCGCGAAAATTCTTTGGGCGGCGTTGCACGGGGTGATCGTTCTGCATCTGGGCGGCAAGCTCGCCGCCGTAAATCTGGACCAGCTTTTGGCTGAAACCATGCGCGTGGTCGCCAATGCCTACCGGCCTGTCAAGGTCATGTCCTATCCGGAAATCCCCCCTGCCCATGAATGGCCAACCGTCCCCTAAACCGGTCCCCGAAACCCCGCGCCCACTCTTTATTCCCGTCGGCGCACCGATCCATCGGCGGCGTCTCAGCCGCCTGGAAACCGCTTTCGTCGCCCGCCGCAATGTGCTGGAGATCATTCCCGGCCTTGCCTATCGCCAGCCCATCGTCTCGGGCGACATGCTGATCCGCTGGCACATGCTGGCCGATCCGGGAGGCATGAAACGGGTGATGCTGGACAATCTTGCCAATTATCCCAAATCGGAAATCATGCGCCGGATGCTGCGCCCCGCAATCGGCGAGAGCCTGTTCAATGCCGATGGCGCGGAGTGGAAATGGCAGCGCCAGGCGGTGACGCCGGTCTTCACCCATCGCAATGTCGTGGCGCTGGCGCCGGCGATGACAGCGACCGCAGAGCGCACGACCCGCAAATTGGCCCAAAGCAAGGGCCGTGCGGAAATCGTCTCCGCCATGCTGACGGCCACGTTCGATGTGATCTGCGATGTCGCCTTGTCGGGACGCGAGCATTTCGACAGCGCCACGTTCGCCAAAGCCATCACGCAGTATTTCCAGACTGCGGGCCGCGCTTCATTGCTGGATTTCCTGGGCTTTCCGGAATGGTTTCCCCGCCCCGGCGAACTTCTGGCAGGGGGCTCGGTTAGGACCATGCACGGCATGGTGGCATCGGCCATCGAAGCACGCCGCCGCGAAGGCGTGGGCACGGCGGACGATCTCCTGGATCACATGCTGGCGGCAGAGGACCCTGAAACCGGCCATCGCATGAATCCGCAAGACCTGATCCACAATATGCAATTCTTCATCGTCGCCGGGCATGAAACAACCGCGCTGGCGATCTCATGGGCGCTTTATCTTCTGGCCAACATGCCGGAGCATCAGGAGCGGGCGCGGCATGAAGCACAGGCCCAGCTTCAAGGCCGCGCCGCCGCCGCCCAGGACCTCGCGGCGATGCCTTTCGTCAAACAGGTGCTGGAAGAAGCGATGCGGCTTTATCCGCCGGTCGGGCTGTTGGCCCGGACCGTGGTGGAAAAAGACGAACTCTGCGGACGCATGATGCGGCCGAATGATACGATCTTCCTTCCCATCTGGGCGCTGCATCGTCATCAGATGTGGTGGGAGCGGCCGGATGAATTCGATCCGGACCGTTTCGACCCCGTCGCCGGACCCAAGCGCGACAAATATCAGTATCTTCCGTTCGGCGCGGGCCCGCGTGTCTGTGTGGGCGCGGATTTCGCCATGATGCAGGCGCAGATCATCCTTTCCACCCTCGTGTCGCGCTTCAAAGTGCGCCCCAGCCTGCCTGACCCGCGCCCGGTGATGACTATGACGGTGCGGCCCGATCCCGGAATCTTCGTCGAACTGGAAGATGCTTAAGGCGATTTGGCCGGTGGGATTTGCGGCTTGGCCGCCTCCTGTTCTTTGCGGGCCATCTCCAACTGGCAGGCGAGATTTTCCGCAGAGCCCGGCATGGCGCCCTGATTCACGCAGGCGGCATAGTTGGTCCGTTCCTGCTCCTCGGTGCGCATAAGCTGATAGTCGGCCCGGGTCTTTTCCGCCGCGCCTCGCCAAGGCGCGCAACCGCAAAGCATCAGGCCCAAGGCCAGCAATCCCATGACTTTGCCCATGGCAAAACCTACGCCCGGGACGCACGCCGCTCCAGAGGACTTTACCCGCACGGCATCGGTAATCTGGAACCGCGTGGTCCAATGCGTTAGGCTTTTGCCGCTTTTTTGGAGGGAATGGCATGGACAAGGATTTGGAACAGGCTGGCAACGTATCGCGCCGGGGTTTTACCGCGCTATCGGTCGCGGCCGGACTGAGTGTCACTGCCGGTGCGACACCGGCCTTGGCCTTGGAAGTCGCCGAACGCGATGTCTCGGTCAAGACACCGGACGGCACCTGCGATGCCGCCTATTTCCATCCCACCACCGGCAAGCATCCGGGCGTGCTGATCTGGACGGACGTGTTCGGCCTGCGCCCCACCTTCCGCGAGATGGGCAAGCGGCTGGCAGCGGAAGGCTATGCCGTGCTGGTGCCCAATCCCTTCTATCGCACCCAGAAGGCGCCGGTGATGGAAGACGCCAGCAAGGTCGATTTCAACGACCCCGGCTTCCGCAGCAAGATGCAAAGCTGGACCGGACCGATCAACGAAGCCGGCGCGATCGAGCGTGATGCCACCGCCCATATCGGCTTCCTGGATACGCAAAAGGAAGTGGATACGGCGAAGAAGATCGGCACCCAGGGCTACTGCATGGGCGGACCGCTGGTGTTCAAGACCGTGGCCACCATGGCCGACCGCGTGGGCGCGGGCGCAACCTTCCATGGCGGCGGCCTGGTCACCGACAAGCCTGACAGCCCCCATCTGTTGATCCCGAAATTCAAGGCGCACATGTATCTGGCCATCGCCGCCAGCGACGATGCCCGCCAACCCGACGCGAAGGACAAGCTGAAGGCGGCATTCGCCGCCGCGCATGTGCCGGGTGAAGTCGAAGTCTATGCCGGCACGATCCATGGCTGGTGCGTGCGCGACATGCCCATGCAGGACGGCAAGCCCATCTACAACAAGCCGGACGCGGAGCGCGCCTGGCGCCATCTCGAGGCGCTGTACAAGGCCAACCTGGCGTAATTTTCCGGAAATCCACAGCCCGGCATCGGCATCCGGCCGATGCCGGTTCTTTTTATCGCGAAGGATTCAGCGCCACCCATTGCAGCAGCATGATGGTCTTCGCGTCGATAATTTCCCCCTGGGCTATCATCGCCAGCGCTTCGGCGAATGGAAGTTCGACCGTTGCGATGTCTTCGCCTTCCTCTTCATCGCCGCCGCCCTTCAAACGTGGCGCCGCGCTATCATAGTCGGCCACGAACAGGCTGAGCCGTTCCTTCACCGCGCCCGGGCTCATGAAGCAATCAAACACGCAGCGAAGATTCGTGATGCGCACGCCTGCTTCTTCTTCGGCCTCCTTGATCGCGCAGCGCTCGGGGGAATCGCCGTCCAGCTTGCCGGCAATCGCCTCGATCAGCGTGTCAGGATAGCCATTTTCGAAAGCAGGCCAGCGAAATTGGCGGATCAGCATCACCCGTGACCGGGCGCGGTCAATGGGCAGCACGGCTGCGCCATTGCCAATGTCATAGGATTCCCGGGACTGGCGCTGCCAGCGACCATCACCGCGGCGCAGTTCGAAATCCGCCTTGCGCAGCACATAGTGGTTATCCGACAGCGTGCTGAGGCCATGAAGGCGGATCGAGCCGGCGATATCGGACCTTCGAGCCTTACCATTCGTCATGGTGGACATGCGCCGGATTGGGCGCCCCTTCCGCGTTGGATATTCATCTTGCCGTAATGTGTGCCTTATTCCAGGCCGGGAAACGGCTTTTGGATCTTCCCATTGCCGTCATATGGCTGTTCCATGCGTTATCCGGGGTTGGGGCCATGGAGTCTGAGACTATGCGTCGAACCATTTCCTTGATCGCCCTGGGTGTTGTGCTGCTCGGCACCGCCGCGGTGGCCCAACCCTATCCGCCGCCACCGCCCCCGCCGTCGGACCAGGCGTCGCGCGACATGTATTGCCGCCAGAGCGCGGCCGCCAGCACGGGTTACACCACGCCTGGCCAAGCCGCCAATCGCGCCCAAACCAATGGCACCGTAGGCGGCCTTCTGGGCGGCGCCCTGTTGGGTGCCATCATTGGTGGCCGTCATGCCGCGACGGGCGCCGCAATCGGCGCAGGCGCGGGCGCGTTGGCTGGTACCGCAGTGGGCTCCGCCAATGCCAACCAGGCCGCAGCTGATGTGCAGCGGCGTTATTCGGAAACCTATTATGCCTGCATGAATGGCGGATACGGGCCACCGCCACCGCCGGATTATTAC
>DATKPL010000359.1:0-3704 GCA_035524155.1 Rhizomicrobium sp. | reverse complement strand
GGGCCGCCTTTGGTCTCATAGGCAAGCTGCGCAATCAAAAGGGTAAAAGGCTCGGCATTCCGCGCCATGCGGAGCGGACCGGCATCGACGGGCTCAAAGCCCAGGTCGCGGATCAGGCCGGCAACCCTTCTCTTCGCACCTGCATCATCGCCGCAATAGACCAGGCCGGGGCGGGTCTTTCTGCGCCGCGCCTCGAACACCGAAAACAGCACCTCGCTGGGGACGGTGCCAAAAGCCGAGACTACCGGGCTTTTGGGCAAGAGCTTCGCCAGTTCTTCCGCGCCTGATGAGGTGCGCCCGACGACAAGTTCGCTGTCATCGTCGTTCATGGGAAGCGAACAGGTGATCACGATCTTGGCCGTGAGGTCGCCCGCCTGTTTCAGGACGTCCGCCACCCGCGACCAGTGCACCGCCAGCAGCACCGCATCGGCGTTCTTGGCGGCTTCTGCCGGTGTCCCGGCACGCGCCTTCGCCCCGGCCTGCCGCGCCAACCGCTTCAGCTTGGCGTCGCTGCGCGCATAGCTGAAGGTCACGTCATGGCCGGCGCGGGCGAACAAGGTGCCGAGCTTTCCGCCCATCAGGCCCGAGCCGAGGATTCCGATCTTCATAAGCGGGTCATTTTCTCGAAGCTTTCCGGATAGCGCTCGCCCTCGACCACGATCTTGGCCGCGGCGGCGTCGATCTCGCGCAGATCATCCGCGGTCAGCGCGACCTTTGCCGCGCCGATATTCTCTTCCAGCCGGTTGAGCTTGGTGGTGCCGGGAATGGGCACGATCCAGGGCTTTTGCGCGAGCAGCCAGGCCAGCGCGATCTGCCCCGGCGTGGCGTTCTTCTTCCTGCCGATGGCCGCCAGAAGATCGACCACCGCCTGGTTGGCTTGGCGCGCCTCCGGCGTGAAGCGCGGCAGGCTGGCGCGGAAATCGCTTTTGTCGAATTGGGTGTTCTGGTCGATCTTGCCGGTGAGGAAGCCCTTGCCCAGCGGGCTGAACGGCACAAAGCCGATGCCCAACTCCTCCAGGGTGGGCATGATCTCCGCCTCCGGCTCGCGCCACCACAGCGAATATTCGCTCTGCAGCGCGGTCACCGGCTGAACCGCATGCGCGCGGCGGATGGTGGCCGCGCCCGCTTCCGACAGGCCGAAATAGCGAACCTTGCCTTCGCCGATCAGGCCTTTCACGGCGCCCGCCACATCCTCGATCGGCACATCGGGATCGACCCGGTGCTGATAGAGAAGATCGATCCGATCGGTACGAAGCCGCTTCAGCGACGCCTCCACCACCCGTTTGATGTGTTCGGGCTTGCTGTTCAGCGCCGCCGCGCTGGAGATGCCGCGCGGATCGCGGTCGGGACGGATATCGAAGCCGAATTTGGTGGCGATCACCACCTGGTCGCGCACGGGTGCGAGGCCTTCGCCCAGAAGCTCTTCGTTGACGAAGGGGCCATAGACCTCGGCGGTGTCGAAGAACGTGACGCCGCGCTCCACCGCCTGGCGGAGCAGGACGATCATGTCTTCCCTGGGCGGCGGCGGCCCCAGCGAAAAGCTCATCCCCATGCAGCCCAGGCCGATGGCGGAGACCTCGGGGCCGTGTTTTCCCAGTTTGCGTTTCTGCATTTCGATATTTCCGGACTTAATATTCTTGGACCGTGGGGCGGAACAGGATCTCGTTCACGTCCACATTGTCGGGCTGGCTCATGGCGAACAGCACCATGCTGGCGAAGCTGTCGGCGGGGATCGCCATGTCGCGCACGCCCGACAGGCTTTGTGCCACGTCCTTTTCGGTGATGCTCTCCAGAAGCTCGCTGGAAACCGCGCCGGGTGAAATGATGGTGGTGCGGATGTTGTACGGCTTCACTTCCTGGCGCAGGCCTTCGCTGATCACGCGCACGGCGGTCTTGGTGGCGGAATAGACCGCGGTGCCCGCGCGCACGCGATGGCCGGCGACGGAAGAGACATTGATGATGTGGCCGCTCTTCTGCGCCTTCATGTGGGGGAGCGCGGCGGCGATGCCGTACAGCACGCCCTTGATGTTCACGTCGATCATCCGGTCCCAGTCGTCGATCTTGAGGCGATCGAGAGGCGAGAGCGGCATCAACCCCGCATTGTTGAGCACCACATCGACCTTGCCATGGATTTTCACCGCGTGATCGACCAGATGCTTAACCTGATCGTAGTTCGCGACATCGGTTTCCACCGCCGCCTTGTCGCCCAGCGAGAGCTCGCTAGCCAGCGCCTTCAGCCGGTCCACGCGCCGCGCACCCAACACCAGCCTGGCGCCGTTCTTCGCCAGCACCCGCGCCGCCGCTTCACCCAGCCCGCTGGAGGCGCCGGTAATGACCACAATCTTGTCCTTGGTATTCTGCATTATCATTCCTTTCCGGTTTCTTCGAATACGCGCCGCGCAATCGGCAAAGCGGTGTTGGCGGTTGGCCATCCCGAATAAAAGGCCAGATGGGTGATGGCCTCGATAAGTTCTTCGCGGGTGACGCCGTTCTCCAAAGCACGCCTCAGGTGAAACGGCAATTCATTGACGCGGTATAGCGAGACCAGGCTTGCGACTGTGACCAGGCTGCGATCGCGCGGTGAAAGCCCCGGCCGCTTCCAGACATCGCCGAACAACACATTGTCCGTGTAAGCGGCCAGCGCCGGCGCGATATCACCGAAATTCCTGCGCGCGGCATCGGGTTGGTCAGGCATGGTGCTCTCCCAGGGTACCGAGATATTGTTCGTCACCGACTTTTTCCAGCCACGCGACATTCTTTCCGTCCAGCGATTCCTGGATGGCGATATGGGCCATGGCGGTTTTGTCGGTGGCGCCATGCCAGTGCTTCTTGCCAGGCGGGCAGGTGATCACGTCGCCCGGACGGATTTCGACTTTCGCCTCACCCCAGCATTGCGTCCAGCCCAGGCCCGAGGTGACGATCAAGGTCTGGCCGCAGGGATGGGTGTGCCAGTTCGAGCGCGCTCCCGGTTCGAAAGTGACGCTGGAGCCGCCAAATTGTGCAGGACCCGGCGACTGAAACAGCGGATCTATCCGCACGCGCCCGGTGAAATAATCGGCCGGCCCGGCAGCCGAGGGCTGCGAGCCGTTGCGCTTGATCGCCATTTTTGCCTCCTCAATTCGAAAGCAATTTAGGGCGAAGCCGGGTTCCGGATTAGATGGTACAATCTGCATGGACCTATGAATGGAATTCATGAATGCCCAGGGAGAACCTGAACGACCTCTTGGCCTTTGTCGCCGTGGCGCGGGAGAAGAGCTTCACCCGCGCCGCGGCCCGGCTGGGCATCTCGCAATCCGCGCTTAGCCATGCCATGCGCGGGCTGGAAGAGCGGCTGGGCCTGCGGCTTCTCACCCGCACCACGCGACGCGTTTCGCCCACCGACGCGGGCGAGCGGCTGTTGGAGACGGTGGGCCCTCGCTTCGAGGAAATCGAGGCCGAGCTCGCCGCGCTCAGCGCGCTCCGCCACAAGCCCGCCGGCACCATTCGCATCACCAGCGGCGAGCATGCCCTCAACACGATTCTCTGGCCGAAGCTGGCGAAGACGCTGACGGATTATCCCGACATCAAGGTGGAGCTGATCATCGATCACGGCCTTACCGACATCGTCGGCGAGCGCTTCGATGCCGGCGTCCGCTATGGCGAACAGGTGGCCAAGGACATGGTCGCGGTGAAGATCGGTCCCGAAGCGCGCATGGCCACCGTGG
>DATKPL010000358.1:0-3753 GCA_035524155.1 Rhizomicrobium sp. | reverse complement strand
CCGACGGCGCGAGAAGCCCGGGTCCGACGGACCCGGGCCGGATTTTGCCCGCCTTGCGCGCGAGCGGGATGAACACCGAACCGCGGCCAAGCCGCAGGCCGGACCGTGCGCCTCGGTATTGCGCGCGTTCCGTCACCCCTCGCGCGCTATGGCCCAAAGCCCGCCTTTGCCTGTTAATTTGTAACCAAATCTCTCAAATGTGAATGTGAGGGGAACATCCCTCTCGATCCTGCGTTTCACCGGCAACCCGAAGAGCCGCACGGGGCGCGCTTTTCGTGAGACACAGAGGAATCAGCAATGAATTTCAAGACCGCCGCCATCCTCACCATCCTGGGCAGCGCATTGGCCGCTCCCAGCGCAAATGCCGCCGTCACTGTCGGCTTCGACATCGGCAATGTCGCCATCGGCTACACCGACGGCTATTACGACAATGCCCATCATTGGCACCGCTGGCGCCACCATGCCGACCTGGAGGCATATCGCGCCGCCCATGCCGACATGTATCACGAGTGGCGTCATAACGACCGCCATCACCACGACTAACGAACACGCATTCCAGCGTATCGACGGGGCCGCGTTGACGCGCGGTCCCGTTTTTGCATCCGCTGGAAACGTTTTGCATGGCCGCCAAACGGAACGGCTCGACCTCGCCCGCGCTATCTCAAAGCAGCTTTACAGGTTCGACCATGCGGAACTTCCTGATCGGCGTTGCAGCCGCGGCTTCCATGATGATTCTTTCAAATCCGGTCGGCGCAGCAATCCCTCCGGACCTGAGCGACGCGGTTTATCGCAGCGATGCCGTCAATAATCCCGGCGCGCAATTCACGCCGCAATTGATCCAGTTTTTCTGGGAAGATCACCAATATTGCTGGTACGACGATGCCTGGAATGGTCCCGGCTGGTACTGGTGTGGCTATCCTTGGCGGCACGGCTTCGGCTGGGGCGGCGGATGGGGATGGCATGGCTGGGGCGGTGGCCGCGGTTTCCGTGGCGGCTTCTCGCATGGCGGCAATTTCCGCGGCGGCGGTGGCGGTTTCCATGGCGGCGGGGGATTCCATGGCAACTTCCATGGCGGCAGCCACGGCGGCGGCGGTTTTCATGGCGGTGGCAGTCATGGCGGCGGCAGCTTTCATGGTGGTGGTCACGGTTTTCATGGCGGCGGCCATGGCGGCGGCGGTCATGGGGGTGGTGGCCATGGCGGCGGCGGTCACCACCATTAATGGACGATGTCAGTCCGCGAGATCGCCCTCATAGCGGCGCTGCATCTCCAGGAACACGTCATCCAGGACGCGCCCTTCCCTGTAAGCGGAAAGATTGCCGGGCCGGGCGACACCCGGCACCAAGCGTGGGCAAGGCTCGTCCGCACCGATCACGGTCTTGATGCCGACCACGCCCGCCCAGATGGGGCGCGCATAGTCTTCTTCATCGTCGGCGACATTCTTGGCCCGCACCTTGGCGGACGCTTCCTCGATACGCATGCCGATCACCGTGACGGCCTTGATTTCCTGCGGATCATTGGGCCGCAAAGTGGCGGCCCGGCCGGGATAGAAGCGATCCACCACACTAGCCATCGCCTTCGCCTTGGCTTCGGGATCATCGATAATGCGGGCGGTGCCGAAACACATGGCCGAGCGGTAATTGACCGAATGATGGAAGCCCGAGCGCGCCAGCACCAAGCCGTCCAGATGCGAAACGGTCAGACAAGCGGGCGTGCCTCCTTTCAGGTGGCGCAGCATGCGGCTGGCCGAAGAGCCGTGCCAATAAAGCATGTCGTCTTCCCGCCAGAACATGGTGGGCGTGCAGTAAGGCTGACCGTCCATCACATACGCGACATGGCAGAGCAGCGCCGCGTCCAGGATCGCAAACACGGCCGCGTGATCGTAGGAGCCGCGCTCATGCATGCGCTTGATGCGGTTGCGCTCGGTGACGGCAAAAGTCGAATCACTCACGGCTGACGACCCCAGGATTTCGCCCGGCCAGCTTGAAGGGCCACGCTGTCCCGATCAACCGCTCTGGGCGCTGGCCTGCACTGCATTCGCCACGGTGGCGAAATCGGCATTGCCCCCGGAAATCACCAGCACAACGGTCTTGGCTTCCATTTTGCCGGCCAGGAACGCGGCCAGCGCGGCGGCGCCACCCGGCTCGACCAGCAATTTGAGCTTGGACGCGGCAAAAGCCACGGCGCGGGCCAGTTCTTCGTCGGTGACCGCCAAGCCAGGGGCGAGAAGTCCGTCCGCCACGGCAAAGACATGGTGGCCGGGCGTCGGCGCCATCAAGGCGTCGGCAATGGAAAGCTTGCCCCCGGGTGCAGTGGAGCGGGCATGAGCGGTGAGGGATCGCCGCATGCCGTCGAAATTCTCGGGCTCGACGCTGTGCACGAAGGCGGCGCAGCCCGCCCCTTTCAGCGCCAGCGCAATCCCGGTGACCAGCCCGCCGCCCGAGCAGGGCGCGGCCACCGCGTCCAGCGAAACACCGATGCGGACTGCATCCTCGGCGATCTCCAAACCTGCCGTGCCCTGGCCGGCAATCACCTGCGGGTCGTCATAAGGCTTGATGAGCGTGGCGCCGCGCTCCTTGCAGATGCGGTCGGCGATCGCTTCGCGGTCGTCATGTACCCGGTCATAGGTGACGATCTCGGCGCCGAAGGCGCGCGTGCCTTCGATCTTGGCCTTGGGCGCGTCAGCCGGCATCACGATCAGGGCTGGAATCTTCAAGAGCTGCGCCATTGCCGCAACGGCCTGGGCATGATTGCCGGACGAAAACGCCACCACGCCGGCATCCCGCCGATCCTTGGGAATCATAAGGATGCGATTGGCCGCACCGCGGAATTTGAACGAGCCCGTGCGCTGCAGGGATTCCAGCTTGAGAAACACCCGGCAACCGCCGCGCATGACGCTGAGCGCCGGGCTTTCCACCATGGGCGTGCGCACGGCATAGGGCGCGATGCGGGCGGCGGCTTCCTTTACGTCGGCGAAAGTGGGGACATCAACCATCGCGCGCTTTCAGCTGATCGAGCTCGGCGAGAAGACCGGCGCCGAAATAATAACCGAGTTCGCTGCGCGCCCCGTCATAAAGGCTGGGGCCCTGGCCCGAACAGACCAGGCTGCCATCCGCCGCTTCGCTTGATGCGGTCAACACGCCTTGTTCGAATGTCACGGGAAACAGCACGCTCACCATCGGTTTGAAATCATGGTAGTCGAGACCCGCCTCCAGGCAATAGGCGTGGATGGCGCAACCGCGCCCGCCAGCATTGCGGAATATGCAGGCCCCATTTCTGACCGCGGTGCGCAAATGCGCGCCGCCGGGAAATTCGCGGTCGGTCACGATTTCGCCCGAGAACCAGTCGCCGGCCGGTGCGCCGATGCGGTCATGAAATCCCTTCGGCAAGGCTTTCAACCGCGCCGCATTGCCCAGATCGACGTCCACGCCATGATCGCAACAGGCATCGCGGCAGAAGCCGCAATCCAGGCAGTAGGTGAAATAATGCAAAGTGAAGATGGCAGGGTCCACGGCGCTCAACACCGGCCCGCCTATCATGCAGGGATAGGCGCGGGAAAGCGTGATCACGCCGCCTCCACGATGGCTTCGATCAAAGCCTCATAGCTCATGCCCGCTTCCGCTGCGGCGGCCGCAAAACCGGCGTCGGGCGAGATGCAGGGATTGGTGTTGATTTCCAGGATCAGGGGCGTGCCGTCACGGTCCACGCGGAAATCCACCCGCGCGAAACCGGTGAGGCCGAACAGCGCCCACACT
>DATKPL010000357.1:0-2284 GCA_035524155.1 Rhizomicrobium sp. | reverse complement strand
CGCGTGCTTTCGCCCAGGCCCAGTTCGAGAGGCGGCACCGCGTCGACCACGGGCAGCATGCGTCCGTCGGCCGGACAGATGATCAATCCGGGCTCGGTTGGCGTCGCGCGCTCGGGATCGCGGAAAAATGCCACGCACCAGAGCGTAAGCGGCAGCAGGATTGCACCCAGCCAGGCGGAAAACAGGAACGCCAGGACGTTGACCGCGGCAAACAATGCGATGAACAGCCATCCCTCGCGATGGATGGGCAGCGTCACGGCAGGTCTTTCCGGTCGGCGCTCAAAACAATTCTCCTAAAACAAAAAGGGCGGCTTCTTCCGCCGCCCCTTTTGGGTATTCATGATGGCCGTTAAGCGGCGCGACCCCCGCTGAACGGGAACGAGCCGAACGCGCCAGCCTTGACGCTGCCCGACAGCTTGTCGCCATCCACGGTGCCCGTGAATTCCAGGGTCATCGGCATGGGCGAAGTGATCGACGCCGACCAGCTGAGATTGTTGCCATCCACCTTGCCGTTGGTGACGGGCTGGGTGCCCTGCATGGCGGTCTGCGTGCCGGTCAAGGCGGCGCCGTCGGCCTTGATGTCCAAGGTCGCTTTCTGCGCGCCCATCGGCGAGTTGATCGTGATTTCCCATTTTCCGTCGATGGCCATGCCCGGTCTCCGCTGAATGAGGCGGCATCTTTAAAGCCTCGGGAGGCCCGCGCAAAGCCCGCAAAAAACCCGGATCTTTGTGACAGCCTCGCGGCCATGAATTCAAAGGCTTAGCCGGAGAACGGGGTTCTTTTTGGCGGGATGCCATGCTAACGCCTGCCCCATGAGCAAGCATCCTGTCATCACCTTGAAGCCCCGGGAAGGCCGGCGGGCGCGTGCCGGCGCGCCCTGGATTTTCTCCAATGAGATCGCGCCGGGCGCCAAAAGTCTCGAACCCGGCAGCGTGGTGGACGTCAAATTTGATGACGGTCAGCCCCTGGGCAGCGGCTTCTTCAATCCCAACAGCCTGATCGCGGTCCGGCTGTTCGCGCGGGAATTGGATGTTTCGCCCGATCGGAAATTCTTCGAACGCCATGTCGCGCGCGCCCTGAAGCTCCGAGAGCAATTCTATCCCCGGCCTTTCTATCGCCTGGTCCATGCCGAAGGCGATGGCCTGCCGGGGCTGGTGATCGATCGCTTCGACGATGTGCTGGTGATCCAGGTCACCATCGCCGGAATGGAACGGGCGCTTGCCCAGCTGACCGCTGCGCTCACCGCTTTGCTCAAGCCCGCAACCATCATTCTGCGCAACGACACGCCGTCGCGTGCCCTGGAAGGTTTGCCCTCTTATGTCCGCGCCGAAATGGGCACTGCCGGCCGCATCGTGGTCGAGGAAAATGGCGCGCGCTATTTCGCTGATCTGGGAGCGGGCCAGAAAACCGGCTGGTATTACGACCAGCGCGACAACCGCGCCTTTATCGCGAATCTCGCGCGCGGCAAGACGGTGCTTGATGCCTACAGCTATACCGGCGGCTTCGGCATCCTGGCGGCGCAGGCCGGGGCAAAAGAAGTGATCTGCCTCGATTCTTCGGAAGCAGCGCTTACATTGGCGCAGGACAGCGCGGCGGCCAACCGCCTCTCCCTTCGCGCCGTCAAGGCCGATGTGTTCGAGGAATTGGCGCGGTTGGCGGCCGAAAAGGAGAAATTCGATATTGTCGTGGCCGATCCGCCGCCTTTCGTGAAATCCAGAAAGGATCTGGAGCCCGGCGCCAAAGCCTATCGCAAGCTGGCGCGGATGGCCGCCGAAGTGACGGCGCCGAATGGGATTCTGTTGCTCGCGTCCTGTTCGCACAATATTCCGCTGGAGCGTTTTTCCACCGAATGCGCCGCAGGCATCTCGCGCGCCGGTCGCAATGCGGCGCTGATCCATACGGCCGGCGCCGGCCCTGACCATCCCGTGCACCCGATGCTGCCGGAAACGGCGTACTTGAAAGCCTTGGTCTACGCGCTGGATTAGGGAAGTGCGTCTTGGTCTAGACCCCCTCCCCCGCGCATGCGAAGCATGCTGGTGGGGAGGTGCCCGTAGCACCGATCAGGTGCGAAGGGCGGAGGGGGATCAGATCGTGACTTGCGTGCCCAGTTCTACGACCCGCCCGGGCGGCAGGTGATAGAACCTTGCCGGCGCCTGCGCATTCGACGCCAGCCACATATAGAGCGCCACGCGCCAGCGGCTGAGGCTGGGCTGTTCGCCCGGCACCAAGGTTTCGCGGCCCAGGAAGAAGGTGGTCTGATCCATCTCCAGCGCCAGGCCGTGGG
>DATKPL010000356.1:0-4961 GCA_035524155.1 Rhizomicrobium sp. | reverse complement strand
CGAACAGGGCGCCAAAGTGGCGAAGCATCCCGCCGAAGCCCTGCAAAGCGAGGTGCTGTTCTCCATGCTCGCCAACGACCAGGCGATGCAGGACATCGGTCTGGATGCGGCATTGCTCGACAAAGCGACCAAAGGCCTGGTCCACGCCAATCTCGCCACCATCTCGCCAGCGTTTGCCCGCGCCCTGGCGGCGGCGCATGAAAGCCGTGGACTGGGTTATGTGGCGACACCCGTTTTCGCGCGACCCGATGCGGTGAAGAATGGGCAGATGGTGATCGTGGCGGCAGGCCCCAATGAGGATTTCGCCAGGATCGAACCACTGCTGGCGCAAATCGGGCGGCGCACTGTGCGGCTGGGTGAAGAGCCCGAGAAAGCCAACCTCTTCAAGATCGCCGGCAATTTCATGATCATGAGCGCGGTCGAAACCATGGGCGAGGCGTTTGCGCTGCTGAAGAAAGGCGGCGTGGACGCCAATGTGTTTTGGGAGACGATGACCGAAGGCCTGTTCGCCTCGCCCATCTACAAGAATTACGGAAAGCAGATTCTCAATGCGGCATACGAGCCCGCCGGCTTCTATCTTTGGCTGGGATTGAAAGACTCCACTCTGGTCCGCGACGCAGCCAAAGAGCTTTCGGTGCCGATGCCCCTGCTGGATCTGGTGCGCGCGCAATATGAGGAGGGAATGAAAAAAGGCTGGAAAGACAAGGACTGGGCCTCCATCGCGCAATTGTCGCTGGAAAAGGCCGGTCTCTGAGCGATCCCTATAGCCTCGCGCGGTTCGTCGAAGCACAAGCACCGGTCTGGCCGCGCGTGACGGAGGAATTGGCGTCGGGGCGCAAGCAAAGCCATTGGATGTGGTTCGCCTTTCCGCAGATCGCGGGCCTGGGTCACAGCCCCATGGCGCAGCTATATGCGATCACTTCATTGGATGAAGCTCGCGCGTATCTGGTGCACCCGCTACTGGGCGTACGCCTGCGCGAAGCCACAAAACTCGTGTTGGATGTTCACGGCAAGAGCGCACACACGATCTTCGGCTCGCCCGACGATCTCAAATTTCGCTCCTCGATGACCCTTTTCGATGCCGCCTTACCAAACGACATCTTCGCCGCCGCTCTCACCAAATATTTCGACGGCGTGCCTGACCAACTGACGCTTTCCAAACTCGAATAGGGCAGTGCGTCTTGGTCTAGGTCCTCCTCCCCTGTGGGCGCGTAGGTGCCCATAGCAACGCCGCGGCGCGCAGGGTCCATAGCGACAGCGTATGGACGCCGAGCACCAAGGCTGAGTTGCGGAGGGCGGAGGGGTAAAAAAAGAAATATCAGACGGCCTGTAAGCCGGGTTCTGTCCATCACCGAAGTGACTGGATGACCATTCCTCTGGGATGTGTGTCGCCACACACCTCGCGCGACCGACCCGGACGGCGATGCGGAAAACATCACGTGCCGACCCTATTTGGTCTTGCTCCCGGTGGGGCTTGCCGTGCCGTTCCTGTTGCCAGGCCCGCGGTGCGCTCTTACCGCACCATTTCAACCTTGCCGGACCTTTAGGGTCTTAGGCGGTGTCATTTCTGTGGCGCTATCCCTGGGGTCGCCCCCGCCGGCCGTTAACCGGCACCGTCTTTCCGTGGAGCCCGGACTTTCCTCGAACAATTGCTTGTCCGCGGTCACCCGGCCGTCTGACGGGCGGCTTATACGCGGGAATTCAGGCGAGCGCAAAATCCACGATCGCAGCCGCATGAAGCTGCATCGTGTCGTAAAGCGGCACCTCGGCGTCGGCCTGCCCCACCAGCAGCGGAATTTCCGTGCAGCCCAGGATGATGGCCTCTGCGCCCTGTTCGGCCAGCTTGGCCATCACGGCACGATAGCGCGCACGGGAGTCATCCTTGATGACGCCTTTGACCAACTCGGTCTGGATGATGCTGTCGATGGTCTCGCGCCCAGCGGCATCGGGCAGAAGGACCTCAAGCCCGAATTTCCGGCGCAACCGGTCGGCGATGATGCCCGGCTCGTCCATGGTGAAACGGGTGCCGATCAGGCCCAGCTTTTTCATGCCTGCTTTCTTGGCCGCCTCGCCCAAGGGATCGGCGATGTGGAGCAGCGGGATCCCCGCTGCCTTTTGCACGTCATCGGCCATCAGATGCATGGTGTTGCAGCAGATGGCGAGGAAATCCGCGCCGCCCTTGGCCAGGGTCTGGCCTATGCCCGACAGCAACTCTGTCGCTTCGTCCCATCGTGCAGATTGTTGCAGGCGGGAGACCTCGCCGAAGTCGAAGGAATACATCAAGGCTTTGGCGGAGTGCACCCCGCCCAGCCGCTGCTGCACCTGGCGGTTGATCAGCTGATAATAGACTTGCGAGGATTCCCAACTCATCCCCATCAACAGCCCCATGGTCTTCATGCGCGTTCCCCTTTTCGCGCATCATAGAGGGCGATCAGGCCGGAAAGCATCTTCCGGGTTTCGGCATCGGCCATGCCGGTGACGCGGGCTGGGCGAAAGTGGCGCTGAAAAGCCAGGATCACCCTTTTGATTTCTGCGTCGGGATCATAACCGTAACGAGTAAGAAGGCCGTGCACCGCATCATCACCAGGATCATCCGCGACAGGCACCGGCCAAAGTCCGATCCCCTCGTTGGCCAATTGCGCCCAGGGAAACAATTCGCCGGGATCGTCCTTGCGCATAGCCGCAATATCGCTGTGTCCCAGCACGCGCCAGGCCGGAATGGGATGGCGGGAGACTATTCCTTTCGCCAATTCGGTCAGCGACGCGATCTGTGCGGCCGGGAAAGGCCGATAACCGAACTCATGGCCGGGATTGACCAGCTCGATGCCGATGGAGCGCGCATTGATGTCACGCGCGCCGGCCCAACAGGAGACGCCGGCATGCCAGGCGCGCATTTCCTCCGGCACCAACGCGTAAACCGTGCCGTCCTCGTCGATCATGTAATGGGCCGAGACTTTGGCGGCGGGATCGCACAATCGCGACAAGGCCGCAGCGCCGCTTTGCATGCCGGTATAGTGCAGCACCAGAATGTCGATGGGCGCGCCGCCCCGCGAGTCGAAATTGGGCGATGGCCGCTCCACCTGTTTCATTTGAGGCCCTGCTCGGCCAGGATTTTCGCGTAAGCCGTATTGATCGCTGCCAGCTTGTCATTGGCCAGCTTGACGAATTCTTCCGGCACACCGCGCGCCACCAAACTGTCGGGATGGTTCTCGCGCACCAGGCGGCGATAGGTGCGGCGGATCTCGTCTTCATCGGCGGTATAGGACAGACCCAATATCACATAAGGGTCGGTAAGCTCGGGCGCGAAGTGACTGGCGCGAATGCGGCGGAATTCGTTGGGCGCAAAACCGAAAATATCGGACACGCGCTCCAGGAACGCGCTTTCGCAGGGATGCAGGATGCCGTCGCTTTTGGCGATCTCGAACAGCCCGTCGAGAATATCCTCCAGCATGGCGGGATTATCCTTGAACAGGTTCGCGATCTGAGCGGCATATGCCTCATAGCCGGCGATATCCTGGCGCGCCAGATTGAAGATGCGCCGCACATTGGCTTCTTCCTCGGGCGGAACGCCGAAGACGCGGCGGAAGATGGCAAATTCCTCGTCGCCGGGATTGCCGCCCGCCCGCGCCATCTTGGCCGCCAGCGCGATGATCGCCATGGTGAAGACCACGCCGGGGTCGGATTCGCGGTCGAACAGGAAGTGACCCGCAACCGCACCCAGGACGGCCCCCACCGGGCCACCGACCAACAGCCCCGCCGCGCCACCGCCGACTTTTCCCCAAACAGACATGGGGCGCTGTTTAGCCTAATCCGGGCAGCGCGCGCGAGTGTTAAGCGGCATCGACGGCACGCGGATTGTAATTCAAAAGCGGTGCCAACCAGCGTTCCGCTTCCTCAACCGTCCAATCCTTGCGGCGGGCGTAATCTTCCACCTGGTCGCGCTCGATCTTGCCCACGCCAAAGTAACGGCTTTCGGGATGGGCGTAATAGAAGCCCGAGACCGAGGACCCCGGCCACATGGCGAAACTTTCCGTCAGTTTCACACCGATCTTGTCTTCCGCATCCAGCAGCTGGAACAGGGTGGCCTTCTCGCTGTGTTCCGGCTGGGCGGGATAGCCGGGCGCAGGACGGATGCCGCGATATTTCTCGGCGATCAGGTCGTTGTTGGAAAAATCCTCCTCGACGGCATAGCCCCAATAATCCTTGCGCACTTTCTCATGCATACGCTCGGCAAAGGCCTCGGCCAGACGATCGGCCAGCGCGCGCAGCAGGATGGCGGAATAATCGTCCTTGGCGTCCTCGAACGCCTTGATGTGCTTTTCCTCGCCGATGCCGGCGGTCACGACAAAGCCGCCGACATAATCGGCGACGCCGACGGGTGCGATGAAATCTGCCAGCGCCAGATTGGGCCTGCCCTGCTCCCGCGCCATCTGCTGGCGCAAAGTGTGCAGGGTGGCGATGGGGAATTTCCGCGCCTTGTCGCCATAGACCAGGATATCGTCATCCGCCTGGTTGGCCGGCCAGAAGCCGATCACAGCGCGGGCGGTGAGCCATTTCTCGTCCAGGACGCGCTTCAGCATCTTCTGCGCGTCGGCATAAAGGTCGCGCGCCGCCTTGCCCACTTTCTCGTCATCGAGAATTTGCGGGAACGGCCCCGCCAGCTCCCAGGTCTGAAAGAACGGGCCCCAGTCGATGTAATTGGCCAGATCCGTGAGGTCGTAATTGTCGTAAACCCGCGTACCGAAGAATTTGGGCGTCGGCGGCACGTAATTGGTGAAGTCCGGCTTGGCGCGATTGGCGCGCGCCTGGGCCAGCGACAAACGTTTGCCCCCGCTCCTCTGATTGGCGTGGTTCTTGGCCAGGGTCTCATATTCCTGGCGCACGCCGGCGGCATAGCGCGAGCCGCCTTCCTTGGAGAGAAGGTTCGACGTCACGCCCACGGCGCGCGAGGCATCGGTGAC
>DATKPL010000355.1:0-2447 GCA_035524155.1 Rhizomicrobium sp. | reverse complement strand
TGGTCACAATGTGAGCCATGCCAATAACAAGACCAAGCGCATCTATCGCCCCAATCTGCAGGTGATCTCGCTGGTCAGCGAAATCCTGGGCAACAGCTACAAGCTAAAAATCTCGATGAACGCTTTGCGTTCCGTGGACCGCAATGGCGGCCTGGATCCGTTCTTGCTCAAGTCCAAGGACAGTGTGCTGTCGCCCAAGGCGCTGCGCTTGAAGCGCGCGATTGCCAAAAAAACTGCCAAGCAAGCAGCCTAATCCCTCTCACACCTTGGTCGTGAATTTCTTCCCCTGCGCGGCGAAGCCGCTGGCGGGGGAAGATGTCTTGCGAGGGTTTATCCCGAGCAAGACAGATGGGGGCAAAGATCAGGCCCGCTTGCGGGCCGCGTGCAGCTCGCGCACGTGATCTTCTTCGAACAGTGAAATCAGCTGGGTGGTCATGGCCCCGCCCAACTGCTCGGCATCCACGATGGTGACGGCGCGCTTGTAATAGCGGGTCACGTCATGGCCGATGCCGATGGCGGTGAGTTCGACATTCGAGCGGGTCTCGATGTCCTCGATCACCCGGCGCAGATGTCGTTCCAGATAGTTGCCGGAATTCACTGACAAAGTGGAATCGTCCACCGGCGCGCCGTCCGAGATCACCATCAGGATCTTGCGCTGCTCGGAGCGGGCCATCAGACGGTGATGCGCCCACATCAGGGCTTCGCCGTCGATATTCTCTTTCAGCAGGCCTTCGCGCATCATCAGGCCCAGATTCTTTTTGGCCCGCCGCCAGGGCTCGTCGGCCGCCTTGTAGACGATGTGGCGCAGATCATTGAGGCGGCCGGGATTGGCGGGCTTGCCGTCCTGGGTCCATTTCTCCCGCGACTGGCCGCCTTTCCAGGCACGGGTGGTGAATCCCAGAATCTCCGTCTTCACGGCGCAACGTTCCAACGTGCGGCCCAATATGTCGGCACACATTGCCGCCACCATAATAGGGCGGCCGCGCATCGAACCGGAATTATCCAACAGCAAGGTCACGACCGTGTCGCGGAATTCCGTGTCTTTCTCCCGCTTGAAGGAGAGAGGATACATGGGATCGATGATGATGCGGGGCAGGCGCGAGGTATCGAGCAGGCCTTCTTCCAGATCGAATTCCCACTGCCGGTTCTGCTGCGCCAACAACAGCCGCTGCAGCTTGTTGGCCAGCCGCGAGACCACGCCCTGCATCTGGGCCAGCTGCTGATCCAGAAAATTGCGCAGGCGTGAGAGTTCCTCATCGTCGCAGAGATCGGGCGCGGAAATCTCTTCATCGAACTGGGGCGTGTAGATCTTGTAGCCCCAGGTCTCGGCATTGGCGAAAGGCTGCTGCGCGCGGTTGGGGCGCATCGCATCTTCGGCCTGGTCCGCGTCGCTGAGATCTTCGACCTGGTCGCCGCTTACTTCTGCGTCGGCATCTTCGCCTTCTTCGCCCTGGTCTTCGGTGAATTCGGTTTCGCCGGCCTCGCTCTGGTCCTGGCTTTCCTGCTCTTCGCTGTCGCTCTGGTTCTCGGTGCTTTCGCCTTCGGCGTCCTCTTCGCCGCCCTGGTCGGCTTCGTCGCCCTGGACCAGGTCGTTGAGGATCGTGCGGGTGAGGCGCGCAAACGCCTTCTGGTCGCGCATCGCGCTTTCCAGCTTGTCCAGGTCCTTGCCGGCGCGCTCTTCGATGAAGGGCCGCCACAGATCCACGGCTTTCTTGAGCGGCGCGGGCGGGGCCTGGCCGGTGAGCTTCTCGCGCACCATCAGGCCCACCACATCGGCCAGCGATGCTTCCTCGCGCGACGTGGCCCGGCCCAATCCTTTGGCGACCAGGCGCTGTTCCAATTGCGCGTTCAGGTTCTGGCGCACGCCTTCCATTGCCAGGGCACCTATGGCTTCCACGCGTGCGGTTTCGGCGGCGTCGAAGATCGCGTTGCCATCCGCGCCGGCGGGCCGGTGGCGGGCGTGAATCTTTTCGCTGTGATAGGCCTTCTTCAAGGCATAAGCGTCGCCCGTGCCCCGCACAAACGCCACTTCATGGGGCGGCAGCGAGCGGGTGGGTGTGGGCAGCCGCGCCTTGAGCCCTTTCAGGCTGGGCGGCTCGGACGAGAAATTCACTTCCAGTTCCGGCTCGCCCGCCAGCGAACGCACCGCGGTCGCCACGGCGCGCTTGAAAGGCTCGGAGGGTGATTCAGGTTTGGCCACGCGGGCTTCCCTTGTTCAACTGGATCCCCGCCTGCGCGGGGATGTTGGTTGCCTAGGCGACCAACACTTTGGCGGCACTTTCCGGCAATTCCTGGCCAAAGGCGCGCTGATAGAATTCCGCCACGCTGGCGCGCTCCAGCTCATCGCATTTGTTGAGGAAGGTGAGGCGGAAGGCGAAACCGACATCGCCGAAGATCTCCGCATTCTGCGCCCAGGTCATCACCGTGCGCGGGCTCATCACCGTGGA
>DATKPL010000354.1:0-7007 GCA_035524155.1 Rhizomicrobium sp. | reverse complement strand
TGATGGCTGCAACTTTGGCGCGCGGCACAACGGTAATCGGGAATGCGGCGCGCGAGCCCGAGATCGGCGATCTTTGCCGTTGCCTGATCGCCATGGGCGCGAAGATTCAAGGGCTGGGCACGGCCGAATTGACGGTGGAGGGCGTAAGCGCTCTTCACGGCGCGGAACATCGCGTGATCGCCGACCGCATCGAGGCCGGCACCTATGCCATCGCCGCCGCTATGACGGGCGGCGATGTCGAGCTGGTGGGCGCCAAGCGCGGCACTATTGCCGCGCTGCTGGAACGGCTGGAACAGGCTGGCGTGGATGCGCACGACACGAAGGACGGCATCCAATTGCGGGTCAATGGCGGCAGGCCCTATTCGGTCAATCTCGCCACCGCGCCTTTTCCAGGCTTTCCCACCGACCTCCAGGCCCAGTTCATGGCGCTGATGACGGTGGCCAATGGCACGTCCACCATTCATGAAACGATCTTCGAGAACCGTTTCATGCATGTGCCGGAACTGGCGCGGCTGGGCGCCGATATCCGCGTCGAAGGCGATGTCGCCGTCATCCGCGGCGTGGAAAAGCTGAAAGGCGCGCCGGTGATGGCGACCGATCTGCGCGCCTCGGTGAGCCTGGTCCTGGCGGGTCTGGTGGCGGAAGGCGAAACCATCGTCAACCGCGTCTATCATCTGGATCGCGGCTTCGACCGGCTGGAGGAAAAACTCCGCCAGGTGGGCGCCGACATCGCGCGGATTCCCGAATGAGCGGCACGCTCAGACTGAAGGCGGGAGATGCCGAGGATCTTGAGGTCCTTTCCGCGCGGCTGCAGGATGCTGTGGGGCGGCTCAAGGATTTCGTCTGGCTGCCGAAAGAGCGGCGCTTTGCGGTGCTGCTCAATCGTTTCCGCTGGGAAGAGGCCAAGGGACCCGCTACGCGCGTGCAGGCGGCGTTGCGCTTTGACAGCGTGTCCAAGGTGCAATCCCAGAAGGTCAAGCTGGGCGCGCCCGAAGCGGTGGTGTCGCTCCTGGCGATCCGTTTCACGCCGGCAGGCGGCGATGATCCCGGCGGCGTGGTCGAATTGACTCTTGCAGGCGGGGGCGCGTTTCGCCTGACGGTTGAGTGCATCGACGCAGAACTGGCCGATCTCACCCGTCCCTGGACCGCGCAGGCAAGGCCGCGGCACGAGGGTCAGGCCTGATGGCACGCCGTCTCAATACCAAGGACAAGGATTTCGCCGCCGACTTCGAGGCGCTGCTGTTCGCCAAGCGCAAAGTCGAGGAAGACGTGGCAGCAGGGGTCAAGCGCATCATCGCCGATGTGCGGGCGCGTGGCGACGCGGCGCTGGTCGAACTCAGCAACAAATTCGATCGCGCGGGACTTACCGAAGGAACGTTGAAGATCCCCGTGGCTGAGATAGACGCGGCAATTGCCAAGGTGCCACAGGCGCAGAAAGACGCCATCGAGACCGCGGCCAAGCGGATCGAGGCCTATCACCGGCGGCAATTGCCGCAAAACGACCAGTTCAAGGATGGCGTGGGTGCGACGCTGGGTTGGCGCTGGACGCCGGTGGATAG
Source organism: Rhizomicrobium sp. (assembly GCA_035524155.1). Classification (GTDB taxonomy): domain Bacteria; phylum Pseudomonadota; class Alphaproteobacteria; order Micropepsales; family Micropepsaceae; genus Rhizomicrobium. The sequence goes on along the minus strand of DATKPL010000354.1, from coordinate 5,448 downwards.
CGCGGGCCTGTATGTGCCGGGCGGCACGGCCAGTTATCCGTCTTCGGTGCTGATGAATGCGATCCCGGCGCGTGTGGCTGGTGTGAACCGCATCGTGATGGTGACGCCGGCCAGCGGCGGGCAGGTCAATCCGCTGGTGCTGGCGGCGGCGCGCCGGGGCGGTGTCAGCGATATTTTCCGCATTGGCGGGGCGCAGGCGGTTGCGGCGCTGGCCTATGGCACCAAAAACATTCAGCCGGTGGACAAGATCGTGGGCCCGGGCAATTCCTGGGTCGCCGCTGCCAAGCGCGAGGTGTTCGGCCAGGTGGGGATCGATTCCATCGCCGGCCCGTCGGAAATCCTGGTGATCGCCGATGCCGCCAACGATCCCGACTGGATCGCCGCCGATCTGCTCAGCCAGGCCGAGCATGACGCCTCGTCGCAAAGCATCCTGATCACCGATGACGCGGACTTTGCCGATCGCGTGGCGGAAGCCGCCGAGCGCGCGCTGACGGTTCTGCCCAGGAAGGATATCGCGTCGCGCAGCTGGAACGATTATGGCGGCATCATCGTGGTCGCAAATTGGGACGAGGGCGCACGCCTGGCAGACCGTTTTGCGCCCGAGCATCTGGAAATCGCCACCGCCGAGCCCAAAGCCTTGCTGGCCAAGGTGCACCATGCCGGCGCGATCTTCCTGGGCCGTCACACGCCCGAAGCGATGGGCGATTACATTGCCGGTCCCAATCATGTGCTGCCGACCTCGCGTTCGGCACGGTTCTCGTCGGGTTTGTCGGTGCTGGATTTCATGAAGCGCACCACCATTCTGGAACTCGATGCCGCCTCCATCGCGGAGCTTGGCCCCGAGGCCATCGCCCTGGCTGAAGCCGAGGGGCTGCAAGCGCATGCCCGCTCCATCGCCGTGAGACTGAACCGGAGAAGCTGATTGGATCATCGCATCGGCGCTATCGTGCTCGACGAGAAAAGCGTGGTGAAGCGCTCACCCGAGGTTGAGCAGGAACGCGAAGTGGCGATCTCCGATCTTCTGGAAGGCAATCTCTTCAAGCCCAAGGGTGCCGCTGGCGGGCCCTACCGCCTGGCGCTGTCGGTAAAGGAGAACCGGCTGGTCTTCGACATCGCCCGCGACAACGGCCAGCGCGTGGGGCGCATTCTTCTGTCGCTGGCGCCGTTTCGCCGCATCGTGAAGGACTATTTCCTGGTCTGCGGCAGCTACTACAAGGCGATGCGCACCGCGCCGCCTTCCCAGATCGAGTCCCTCGATATGGGGCGGCGTGCCGTCCATAATGAGGGCACCGAGCTTCTGATGAAGCGTCTCACCGGCAAGATCGAGACCGACTTCGAGACCGCGCGGCGCCTGTTCACGCTGATCTGCGTGCTGCATCTGAAGGGTTGAGGATGGCGGAGGAAAGCGGCAAGCCTCAATCGGTGCTGTTCGTCTGCACCATGAATGCGGTGCGTTCGCCCATGGCGGCGGGATTGCTGCGTCATCTGAAGGGCCGCGACCTGTATGTGGAATCCGCAGGCGTGCATGCGGGCGAACTCGATCCCATGGCCATCCAGGTGATGGCCGAACTGGGCGTTACGCTGGCAGACCATCATCCCAGGAGTTTCGACGAATTTCGCGGTCAGGATTTCGACCTGGTGGTGGCCTTGTCGCGCGAAGCCGAACAGCATGCCAAAGGGAGCGCCGCCAGGGTTGAATATTGGCCCACCAGCGATCCCACCCAGGCGGAAGGCAGTGTCGAACAGCGCAAGGCTGCCTACCGCGCGGTCCGGGATGGGCTGAAGCGCCAGATTGCCGTCAAATTCGCATAGAAGGTTTTAGATTGTTGGCATTGGGCAGAAACACAGGGCGTATCCACCGCTTTGCGGCGTTTTCTGCCCAATACCGGGGGGATATTCCCCAAACTCCTTGATTTTGCCCGGTTTCAGTGCAATCTCCCGCCCCGGTTTTAGGGACATCAATTGAATGTCCTACCGCTTCGCTACTTGAGGACTTCAGAGGACGAATGGCCAAGGAAGAATTGCTGGAATTCGAAGGCACGGTCAGCGAATTGCTGCCAAACGCCACCTTCCGGGTCCTCCTCCAGAACGGCCATGAGATCATCGCCCACACGGCGGGCAAGATGCGCAAGAACCGCATCCGCGTGCTCACCGGCGACAAGGTGATGATCGAGATGACCCCCTATGACCTCACCAAAGGCCGCATCACCTATCGCTTCCGCTGAACTGGTTCTTGCCAGCGAAAGCCCCCGCCGGCTGGCCTTGCTGGCGCAGGCCGCCATCGTTCCTGCCCATGTCATTCCCGCCGCCATCGACGAGCGCGCAAAAAAAGGCGAGCAGCCGCGCGCCCATGCGTTAAGGCTGGCCAGGGAAAAGGCCTTTGCCGCGCAGGCGCGCCATGGCGGGAGCGCCTTCATTCTGGCCGCCGATACGGTGGTGGCGTGCGGCCGGCGCATCCTGCCCAAGGCGGAGAATGACGATCAGGTGCGCGAATGCCTTCATCTGCTGTCGGGACGCCGGCATCAGGTGATGACGGCGGTGGCGTTGATCGCACCTAGCGGCGCCGTGCGTACGCGTGTGGCGCTGACGCGCGTGTCCTTCCTTCGCCTGGAGGACAGCGCAATCGAAACCTATCTCGATTGCGGCGAGGGGCTGGGCAAGGCGGGCGGTTACGCCATCCAGGGCCGCGCCGAGATATTCGTGAAAGAGATCAGCGGCTCCTATTCCAATGTGGTGGGACTGCCGCTGGCGCTGACGGTGGCGCTGCTCAGGGGTGCGGGCTTTCCGTGCTAGATTTGGCCAACGATGGCTGACCTTTTCATCAATGTGAGCCCAGGCGAGATCCGCATCGCCGAAAGGCGCGGCGGCAAGCTGCAAGCATTCCGGGCTGAACCGCTGCTGGGCCGCGAGGCACGGCCTCTTGGTGATGTCATACTGGGCCGGGTCGCCCGCGTGGTTCCCGCGATGGAAGCGGCCTTTGTCGAGATCGGCAGGTCACGCGCAGGCTTCCTGCCGCTGCGCGATGCCAGGAATCTGGCGCGCGATGGCAGGGAAGATGCCGGAATTTCCGATTGCGTGAGGGAAGGCGATTCTGTGCTGGTGCAGGTGACACGCGATCCGATTGGCGAGAAAGGCGCACAGCTATCGGCGGCCATCGCTTTGCCGGGGCGTTTCCTGGTGATGACGCCGGGCAAATCCAATATCGCCGTTTCCCGCCGCATCGAGGATGAGAGGCGGCGCGAGGAATTGCTGCAACTGGGCGAAAGCCTGCGGGTGGACGCGGGCATGGTTCCGGATGCTGGATTCATCTTCCGCACTGCCGCGCGAGAGGCTTCGGTGGATGAACTCGTTGCTGATGCGCACGAATTGGCGCAAATCTGGGGGGCGATTTCCGCAAAGCGCAAAGCCGCGCGCCCACCTGTTGTATTGCACAGCGATCTGGGTCCCGTCGAACGCGCCCTGCGCGAGATGGCGACCGGCGATACAGAACGCATCATGGTTGACGACGCGGCGGCACTGGAAGCGGCGCGCGCCTATTGCCGCAAAGCCATGCCGGGTATGGAGACGCGCCTCGCTTTGGTTCCGCGCGATCTTTTCACCCGCGAAGGGCTGGAGGATGAAATCGCCGCGCTGGCATCTTCGCGCGTGGCGTTGCCCAGCGGTGGCTGGATCACCATCGAGCCCACCCAGGCGCTGACCGCGGTGGACGTGAATTCCGGCGGTTTCACCCAATCGGGCGGGCGGGACGAAACCAGCCTCATCGTCAATCTGGAAGCCGCCGCCGAAATCGGACGGCACGTCCGCCTGCGCGATATCGGCGGCTTGATCGTGGTGGATTTCATCCAGCTTGAAGATAGCAAATTGGCGGATCGTATTGTCGCGGCATTGAAAGACGGTTTGAATGTGGATGGCGTGCCGTCGCGTGTTTCACCCATGAGCGAGTTCGGTATCGTCGCCATCGCCCGCCAACGGCGGCGCGCGGCCGGGCCTGCCGCTGTTTGCGCGGCCTGCAATGGCACCGGGCACGCATCCGATGCCGCGGCGGCGGCACAGGAGCTTTTGCGCAAGGTCGAGCGCGAAGCCGCCGCCAATCCCGGCGCCGAACTTCTTGTCACTGCCGCTCCGCCGGTGGCCGGCTGGCTCGCCGCGCATGATGCCGAAGTGCGCGAGGCGCTGACGCGGCGGGGCGCGAGCCGCGTGCGGTTCGAAACGGGAAAGGGCTCCGATGTCCGCCGCGCCTGATGCCTGCCCTGTTTGCGGCAAGCCCCGTGAGGCGAAATTCGCCCCTTTCTGCTCGCGCCGCTGCGCCCAGATCGATCTGGGCCGCTGGCTCAAGGGCGGCTATGTGATCCCGGGCACAGAACCCGACAAGGGCACAACGCCCGCGCCGGACGATGAGGAAAATCCCCGGAATTAGGCCTTTCGCAGGCCGTCATGCCACCCGGCAAACATGGCTGGACAGGGGCGGGAGGCTCCTCTAAGAAGCCCCCCTTCCGCCATTGGCGCCTGCCCAGGTAGCTCAGTCGGTAGAGCAGCGGATTGAAAATCCGCGTGTCGGCAGTTCGATTCTGTCCCTGGGCACCATTCCTTCAAGCCATCTCCAGACGCGCATTGAAGGCGATGCAGATGCGCTCTCCTTCGCCCTGGAAGGGCGCCACCGAGTGTTCCAGCCAGCTGGGAAAGATCACCATGTCGCCGGGCACCGGCGCTTCGGCGTGGCGCGTCTTCTGGGTGACAAGCTGGCTCATATTCGCACGGGGACGGGGATCGGAGAACGAGATCTTGCCGTCCTCGCGTCCCGCTTCCAGCGTCGCGGGAGGTGCTGCGATATAATAGACCCCGCTGATATGGGCGTTGGGATGGACATGATGTGCCTGCCAATTGCCTTCTCTGAGGATCACGCCCCAACCCCACAGCGCGAAGTTGATGCGGTTGGGCGAGAGCGCGCATTCCTGGCGGATCAGAAGGCCGGAATATTCCTGCACGGCCTCCCCGATATGGTGTTTCAGCGCCAGCAAGGATGGATGACGCGCCTGTGCGTGTTCGCTTGACAGCAGATCTTCCCCGGTTTGAAAGCCGCCCTTGGTCGAGGTCCCTACACTCGCATTGCGCTGACCTTCCAGCGCCCGGGTGATGGCCGCAAGAGCGGCATTGTGCTCTGCCATGCCGAGAAGCCTGCGCTTCATCAAAGTGGTCGGGAACAGGGGAACGAACTGGTCTGGCACGGTTTCGAGCTTCCGGGAAATGAGGCGGGACCGTACTCCTATTGTGTCCTTCGTGAAATATTCATCGCGCATGGAAGGCATATTTGCGGCCGGCATCCGGCGCCATTGCGATTAGGCGAAACGCCTTTTCAAACGAATGGCGCTGACGCATCATCGCGCTCCGCGGGGTGGGTGATGAGAAAGCGGCTTATCCTACCGGTTGCGTTTTCTTTCGGCGTAGCAG
>DATKPL010000353.1:0-6855 GCA_035524155.1 Rhizomicrobium sp. | reverse complement strand
CAATGATTACGAGCATCCCCATTTTTAGCAGCGTTTGTGTGGACGTGAACTTCGTAGTTTCGCTTTGCCCTTCGATGGCAGCGAGCCGCATTTTGGTCAGCGTGCTCTCGGATGGTCGAGGCGGGTAGGTTTTTGTGGCCTGATCCATTTGCTGGATTCTGGTTGTGCTCCAATACATGTCGTTCGTCTGATATTGGAACGGTATGGTGGTCATCATGCCTGGTGCGACAACGCCCAGCAGAGCATCCCCCATCGATACCAACCCGACCAAAACTGTCAGCGCCGAGACAAAACAAACAGCGAGAGCATAAATCTCGAGAAGGCTCTTTTTCATTGCGACCCCAGCGCCTAACAGTTCTAAAGGCAGTCTGAGACGTTTCCGCCCCTTGCAAAAGTCCCAGGCACCAGCGCGGTCCTTGATATATCAACCACTTGCCTAGTCCTTTGGAAGGAATATGCCCAAAAACCCGACTGACAATACCCCCGCTGGCATTAACACCTCGCCGAAGCCGGCCCCCAAGCCAAAGCATGGTCACGGCGCGCCCGCCACGAAGGCGGAACATGCAGCGGCCAAGCGCATTGATAAGACCGTGATCAAGCGGATGCGGAAACGCTGATGGAAAAGCCGGGTCAAGCCATGTCGGAGATCGCGTGCAGCGGCTGCGGCGCGACCGGTCACGCGACCTGGGCGCTGTCCGGCGCGCATCGTCTGGAATCGCTTTCGGACAATTTCAAACCCGCGTCCGGCGCAGGCGAAAGTCCGCTGGTGGTTGTCTGCAATGCCTGTGGCGCCAACTCGACCGTCAGCGCGGCCTAGGCCGGGGCGTACGTCACCCTGACCGTGTCTTCGCCGACCAGATCGGTGGCAACCAGGCGCAGCGGCGGTCGCGCGCCGGCAAAAAACGGCGCGCCCTGGCCCAGCACCACGGGCCGCAGATGCAGCCGGTACTCGTCGATCAGGTCCAGCTCAGCCACGCTTCGCGCCAGGTTGGGCCCGGAAACGGCCACCTCGCCCTTGAGCCGCGCCTTCAAATCCCGGATCGCCGCCTCGATGTCATCCGAGATCAGCGTGGCATTGGGGCCGACCGATGTCAGCGTGCGCGACACCACCCATTTGGGCTGGTTGCGCCAGGCTTGCGCGAATTCGCGATGCTCGGGCGCCCATTCGGTCCGGTCTTCGTCCCAATAGCGCATGATCTCGTACATGTTGCGGCCATAGAGGCTGGCGGTCACGCTTTGCACGCGCTCGATCCAATAGCGGAAAAGCTTGGGGCCGGTCGGCATCTTGTCGTGATCGACATAGCCGTCCAGTGACTGGTTCATGCCAAAGACGAATTTCGCCATGCCTTACCTTTCAACAACCGCGCGCGTCATTCCGCCGGCTGGCAGGAAAAGCGCATGGTGCCGCTGGGCAGATCGGTCGAAAGCACCCGCGCGTCCAGGTGATATTGCGCGCAATGGTCTTTTGCTTTCTGAAGCGCGGCGTCCTGCCCCATCTCGGTCACCATATTGACGGTGCCCCCATGCTCATCCGCGCCCGAGAGGTACATGGTGTAGGAACAGCCCGCCAGCGGCAGAAGCAGCAATAGGCGCCAATATCTCATGGGGAAATGCTCTCTCGATTCGGCCCGCGTCAGTCCGATGCTAGCAGAATGCTATCGCGCCAGAACGTCGAAATGCCAGCCGCAATCCGGGCAGCCCCAGCGGTCATATTTGTCGTGCCGGACCGACACTTTGGGAACGACCGCGACCTTCTTCGCATGCAGCACCCAGCAATCGGGACAGGTATCCGGGCTGGGCAGGCCCCGGTCGGCGCGTTCTTTCGCGGCATGGATGCGCGTGCGGATGGCGTGGGCCTGCGCCTCCAGGTCCGAGGCGGCGCGTTCCTCGCGCTCGAAATGCTGGCGGTGATGCAACAGGCGCCGGGCGATTTCGCGGTCAGCGTCCGCCATACATGAAGCCCCCGGTGACGATGCGCCCGATCGAGGCCTTGGAATAGGCGCCCTCTTCCCCGCACAGCGGGCATTTCAGCGCGAACGGGTCGGGAAGCGCCGCCACTTCGGCGTCGCTTTTGATTCCGGCATCCTTCAAGGCAAATGAATGATGGCAATGATTGCAGGATATGCCCGCGCGTGCTGCTGCGCCCATGATGGCCCCCGAAGCGCAATGCAGCGCTAAAATAGCCTCGGGCGGACGGCATTGAAACAGCCGCCGCGATTCGCGAACAGCATCGCTAGGGTTTGGCGGCGACCCACAATTCGCCGACGGCGGTCAACTTTGCCGCGCCATCGGCCTGCTCGATCAGGCCCAGATTTTCCAGCCGGTTTTCCATGTGCTTGCCGACATGCTTGCCCCTCTTGACCTCGCGCAAGGCGGCAAATTCTTCGGCTCCCGGTTCGGGGCCCAGGTCGATGGGAGGGCGCGCCATCTGTCTTCTCCGGCGGACTCCAAAACCAGCCTAGGCCCGCCGGGCTTTCTGTGAAAGCCGGTCTTGGTATCGCCTTGGGCCATGTAATAGTTTTGAGAAAATACTCAGGTCCAATGCCGCCAAAGCCGAATCCCGAGGGGCCCCATGAAGCGCACATTCTTTTGTCTTGCCGCCACCGCCATGCTGGTTCAGCCGACCATGGCGTTCGCCCAAGGGGGCCAGTCGCTGGCGAGCCTGGGGCTCAAATGCTCCGACTTCCAGAAGAACGAGGACGGCACCTGGTCGCCTGTTCACACCTTGACGATACCGGCCGGCAGCGCACGGGTTTCCGTGTCGAAGAAGGATGTCCTGGGACCCAATACCTCCATCGCCGGCCAGCATCTGGGTGTTACCGTCAACACCGAGTGCGGCGGGCACTGACCGCAGGATGCGGCAAGGCGGCGAACGCTACCACCACGCCACCAGCCATGCGGGCTTGCCGCCCCATGAAATGATTTCACGCGAGGCGGTGCGCGTGGAAAACAGGAATTCATCCAGCAGATGCGCCTTGGGCCAATGCACGCTCACCATGCGCGTCTTGCCCAGCCGCTCCATCAGGTCGAACACGGGCGGCAGCGGTTTCACATAGTAGATGATCTCGAACGCCGTCACCAGATCGAAGCGGTCTGCGGCGCGGATCTCGGGCAGCTTTCCCACCGCGAAGCTTGCGTTTGGATTGTTTGCGAATTTGTGCCGCGCGCGTTCGATAGCGGCGGGGCTGATGTCCAGGCCATGCGCCTTGCCGGCCAGCTTCAACAGCCATTCGGTCTGGTCGCCCTCGCCCGCGCCGATCTCAAGAATTGTTCCCACCGGACCGATCCTGTCGCGGATGAAGCGGTTGGTTTCCTCGAAGCGGTGAATTTCGCTGGGCCGATCGAAGCGCCAGGGATTTTCGGCGGAATATAAGCGCTCCCATCGCGAGAATGGATGGGCGGCAAACCGGGACAGATGCCCAAAGCCGCGCCCCAGCGCGGGGATTATTTTCTTCAATGAGTCCCCCGGCGAAGCGCACTGCCCGGTTCCAACTTTAACCGGAACGCCGATGTCTGTCCGGCCCTTGTTTTGCCGGGACGCCCTTCCAACATCCCTTATTCACCCCGGAGGATCTCTCATGAAAATAGGCATCATCGGCACGGGCAATATCGGCGGCAATCTCACCCGCAAATTCCGCCAATTGGGGCATGAGGTTGCGATCGCCAATTCGCGCGGACCCCAGACCCTGTCGGCGCTGGCGGCGGAAACGGGAGCCAAGGCGGTGACGGTGAAAGAGGCGGCACAGGGCCGCGACCTGGTGGTGATCACCATTCCCGAGGCGCATATCAAGGATCTGCCGAAAGACCTTTTTGCCGGCGCGGGCAAGGATCTCGTGGTGGTGGATACCGGCAATTACTATCCGCGCAACCGCGACGGCCGCATTGCCGGGATCGAGGACGGCCTCACCGAAAGCGAATGGGTGGAAAAACAGATCGGCCATCCGGTGATCAAGGCCTTCAACAACATGTACGCCGATCATTTGTTGAAGCGCGGTCTGCCGAAAGGCGCGCCGGGCCGCCTCGCCCTGCCCATCGCCGGCGACGACAGGAAGCACAAAGAGATCGTGATGGCGCTGGTGGACCAGATGGGCTTCGATCCGGTGGATGCGGGACCGCTCAATCAGTCCTGGCGCCAGCAGCCTGATACGCCGGTCTATGGCGGCGATCTGGACGCGGAAGGCACGCGCCGCGCGCTGGCCGCCGCATCGCCCGAGCGCAAGCCCGAATGGCGCGCGACCGACAAAAGCCCGGGCACCTTCGAACATCCGGCGTGACGCAGGAATTAATAAAATGCTTCGCGGTAATCTCTGTTGACGATCGGTAACCGCGTCTAGGTGGAAACCCTAACTGGCGTTGTGCCGCAGGCCGATGCAACAATGCGCGATGCACAGCGCATTGTTCATTGCTCATCCGCAGGACGACGATCCCAACTGGGATGCGTTTCTGGAATTCGTGGACGCCAGGCTCGCCCCTTCCAAAGGCGTGACGCGGCTGGCTGCGAATGTCTGGCTGGTGAATTTCCATCACTCGCCGGAAGCATTCGGCTGGCTTCTGGCCAGCGCGAACCACCAGAAAGTCTCCTATGGCTTCCTGCAGTTCGAGCATCCGCCGCAATGGCTGCCGGTGGGCTTCGATCCGACCTCGTTCCAGGACAAGGCGGCCTGACCGGTCAGCGGCTCCAATGGCCGTTCTTCTGCACGGCTTTGAGCTTGGCGAAAGCTTCGCCCGCGCGCGCGTCGGCCTGGGCGAATTGCTGTGACGCCATGCCGTGGGTGGCCAGCGCTTCCGACGCCGAATTCAGCTTCTCGACATATTCCTGATAGTATTTCGCGAATTCCTGGGGATCGACGGACATCGTGATTATCTCCTGCGGGGGATCAGGCCCGTTTCTTTTCGATCAGGGCGTGGATGCGGTTCCAGATCGCGGTGCATTTGGTGTCCTCGGCCGCGAATTGCTCGGACTCGAGCCCGCGCATATGCATGACCGATGACGCCCGCTCGACCGCCAGGGTGAGCTTCTCGTAAAGACCAATCAGCTCCTTGGACTCGTCCAGATTCAGCGTGGTCATGGCGGCGTTATAGCAGCGCCCCAGCAAAACGGCGAGCCGCCAGGTCCCTATTCCTTCGCGCCGGCCGGAACCCTGGTGACGGTGAAATTCTTGAGCTGTGCCTGGGCGGGCGCGAAATCGGGCGCGATCTCCAGTGTCTTCTTGTAGTCGAAATAGGATTCCCTGATGCGGCCCATATAGAACTCGGCCACCGCGCGGTCGTAGTACCCCAGATGCTCGAAGGAGAGGCCCAGCCCGATGCCCTTGTTGATGTCGGCCATCGCTTCGTCATAGCGCTTGAGCGTGATCAGGGCCGCGCCCCGGTCGACATAGCCGTCGCCCAGATCGGGCTTGATGCGGAGGCCTTCGTCATAATCGCGCATGGCGTCGTCGACGCGGCCCAGGGCCACTTTCATCACCGCGCGGTTGACATAAGTTCCGGCCCGCTGCTGGGGATTGAGCGCCTCTTCCGCCAGCGCCTCATCGCAGGTGGCGATGCCGCCCCTGGGATCGTTGCCCATCTTGGCCATCAGGTAACAGTCATGCGCCAAGCCCGAGCCCACCACCTGCACCAAGGCATGGGCGCGAGCGGGAATCAGCAGAAGCACCGCGCCCAGAAGGACGGCAGCGTTTCTCATCTTGTGGGCGGCACCACCTTGAAGCGGGCGAGCTGGCGTTCGGCGGGCGAATAATCCGGCTTGATCTCAAGCGCCTGCCGATAGTCGCGATAGGCCGCGTCATACTGGCCGGCATCGTCCTCGATTTCGCCACGGCTGTAATAGGCGATCTGCAGATTGGTCGCGCCCAGCGCGATGCCTTCGTTGATCGCCGCCAAGGCGTCGGCCGGCCGCTTTTCGGAAATCAGCACCAGCGCGCGATTGAGATAGGCGTCGCCCAGGCTGGGATTGTTGGTGAGCGCGACATTGAAATCCGACAGAGCGCCCTGCCCGTCGCCCATGTCATAGCGGATAATGCCGCGGTTGACGAAAGTCTGGGCGCGATAGGTGGTCATCGGATCGATCACCGCGGTGTTGCAATGCTCCAGGCCGAATTTCAGATCGGCGCCGTTCTGCGCCGTGTCGAAGCATTGCTTCGCGGCGTCCGTGGCATAGACCATGATCACGCCGGACTCGTCCTTGTCGGGCAAGGGCGGTTGCACCGCGAATGCGGCGGAAGCGGCGCTGAGCGTGAAGGCGGCGGAAAGAAGGGCAAGTTTTTTCATTGGTGTCTCCGGACCAAGAACTCCTGCACCTCAAACTATACCATCTTTCGTAGATGGCGGCACGACTTTATAATGTAAAGAAATCCAAGGTCATGCCGTCAAAAGCGGGCTCTATGCCCGGCGGCAGATCCCGCCTCAGCGTCTCATAATCCAGGTCCAGGTGCATGTTGGTGAGCACCGCTCGCTTGGGCTTGACCCGGGCGATCCAGGAGAGCGCCTTTTCCACATGCGCATGGCTGGGATGGGGCGTGTGGCGCAAGGCGTCCACGATCCAGCATTCCACGCCCTCAAGTGCCAGGAACGCCGCTTCATCCAGATTGTCGACGTCGCTGGAATAGGCCACCGGCCCGAAACGAAAACCCAGGCTTTGCATCCGTCCATGGCCTTGGCCGAACGCCAGCACGGGAACTTCGCCGCCCGCGCCCGCGAGCGCGAAAGGCCGGAAGGGTTCCTGAATATCATGGGCGTTGAGGATGGGCGGATAATCGCTGTCCGCCGGCTGGACGAAGCAATAGCCGAACTTGGCCATCAAACTGGTCCAGGTGGTCTTGTCCGTCCAGACATCGGTGCGCTTGTGGGCGTTGA
>DATKPL010000352.1:0-2836 GCA_035524155.1 Rhizomicrobium sp. | reverse complement strand
GAACAATGCCCCGGTGATCCAGCCGGCCCCGGGCAAGAAATATGACGACTTCCAGCTCTCCTATGCGGAAGATTTGTTGAATGGGAAAATGACGGTCGCTACGGCGGGTAAGCCGACCAAAGCGGATTGATTCCCTGTCATGGACCAAGACGAAAAGGCGCCTTCGGGCGCCTTTTTTGTTTTTAGGGTCGTGACCTTCCTCTCCTTCGGCGCGAGGCGCCTGGAAGGGGAGGCGCCTGTAGCACGCCTCCAGCGTGCGTAAGGCGGAGGGGTCATCAAACCAAGGCCGGAGGGGGAAGAAAGAAAAATTAACGAAACCCTAACCATGCAAGTCCTAGAGTCCGGCAGTTATGAACGCCGCGACCGCCCCGTCCCGCGCCGCGCGCGCCCTTGCGCTCACCAGCGCCAGCGCGTTGTGCGCGCTCGCCGCCGCCGCGCTCGCCATCACCGTGATGGGCAAAGTCCATCGTCCAGGAGTGATCCTGGATATCGCGCTTCCGATATTCCACCCCAAACCGGCCGTGCATAAACCCGTCCTGACGGCGCCTGCGGCTCCGCCCGCCCGAATCGACAAAGTCGAATATGCCGGCCATGCGCTGATCGCCGATCCGGCCTTGGTCGAAAACAGTCTCCAGGGCCCCATTCCCCGCATCGCCGATGACGGCCGCAAGCCCATGCTGGCCTATGCCGCGCCGGCCGCAGCCGGAAAATTCCGCATCGCCATCGTGATCTCGGGCCTGGGCATGAGCGACAAGGCGACCCAGGCGGCCATCGCGGGCCTTCCCGCCGCCGTAACCCTCGCGTTCGAACCTTATTCGGGCGGCGTGCAGCAATATGTCTCCGAAGCACGCGAGAAAGGCCACGAAGCGCTATTGGAAGTGCCGATGGAGCCAATGGATTTTCCCGACAGCGATCCCGGCCCCAACACGCTGCGCTCGGGTGTCGAGCAGGATGGCAATGGCCAGCGCCTCAATTGGGCGATGTCGCGTTTCACCGGCTATGCCGGCGTCACCAATCTCCTGGGCCAGCGCTTTCTGTCGGATTCCGATGCGCTTTCGCCCACCATGGTGCAGCTGGCGCGCCGGGGGCTTTATTTCTTCGACAATGGCGCCGTGCCGCAATCGGTGGCGCCGGACGTGGCCGGCCGTTCCGGCACGGCCTTCGCCAAGGCGAGCGAGACGTTGGACGATGTCCAGAACGCGCTCGAGATCGACCGGCATCTCTCGGCCCTGGAAGATGAAGCGCGCGCCCATGGCACGGCCATCGGCTCCGGCTTTCTTTACCCCGTGACCGTGTCGCGTGTTGCGGCCTGGGCAAAAGGTCTCGAAGGGCGAGGCTTTGTTCTTGTCCCTGTCTCGGCGATTGTGAACCAGCCGCCCAAATAGCGCCGGCCTTCCACGCGCACATCCACGGTTGTCGCGGCAGAGCGTTCGGGCGATAAATCATTCGCGCGAATCCCAAGGATATCTGGTGCCCTCTTCTCTGCCTTACCGGCCCGCTGTCGGCGTGATGCTTCTGAACCGCCAGGGCCTGATCTTTGTCGGCAAACGGATCGACCAGACCGTCGAAGGCTGGCAGATGCCCCAGGGCGGCATCGACAAGGGCGAGGAACCGCGCGATGCGGCGCTGCGCGAGCTGAAAGAGGAAGCGGGCACCGACAGGGCCCAAATCATCGCCGAAATGGATGATTGGGTGACGTATGATTTGCCGCCCCATTTGGTGGGCGTCGCGTTTCACGGCAAATATGGCGGCCAGCGGCAGAAATGGTTCGCCATGCGCTTCACGGGCACGGACAACGACATCGATCTTCACGCCCATGAGCCGGAATTCTCGGCCTGGAAATGGCTCAAGATCGAGGAATTGCCGCGTGTGATCGTGCCCTTCAAGCGCGATTCCTACGCCAAGGTGGTGGCCGCATTCCGTCATCTGGCTAGGCCCGAATGAGCGCGCAAAAGCCACCGGTGATGATGATCCATGGCGGGTTTTGCGGACCCTGGGCCTGGGACGGCTTTGCCGCGCGCTTTCGCGATCAAGGCTATGAGGTTCTTGTTCCGGCGCTGCGCCATCATCAGGATGCGAAGCCGCCGCAGGCGCTGGCCACCACCAGCCTTACCGACTACGCCGCCGATCTGGAAAAACTGATCGGCGGGCTGGACAGGCCGCCGGTGCTGGTGGGTCATTCGCTGGGCGGTCTTTTGGCGCAGATGCTGGCAGCGCGCGCCAAGATTTCCGCCGCCGTGATGCTGGCGCCATCGGCGCCCTGGGGCGTGCCGCCTTCCACCTTGTTCGAGATCGGCGCCGCGCATGGGCTGATGCTGCGGGTGGGATTCTGGAACACGATCCTGGAGCCCAGCTTTGCCGTCGCCGCCGCCCATTCCCTCGATCGCTGCTCCAAATCCGAGCGCGAGGATATTTTCAGCCGCTTCGTGCCCGAGTCCGGCCGCGCCACCTTCGAGACCATGCATTGGGCGCTGGACATGCGCCGCGCCAGCGAAGTGGATGTGCGCAAAGTCACCTGCCCGCTACTGTTTCTGGCGGGCGAAACGGATCGCATCAGCCCGCCCGGCACGGTGGAACGTGCCGCCGCGCTTTATGACGGCGTCGCCATTTGCGAAACCATGCCCGGCATGAGCCACTGGCTGGTGGGCGAGCCAGGGTGGGAAAATGTCTGTGACAAAGCGCTCGCGTGGCTCGCTTCTCTTTGACCCCCTCCGGCCTTCGCACCTGACGGTGCTACGGCGACCTCCCCCATCAGCGCGCTTCGCGCGCACGGGGGAGGAGGGTCACGACCAAACTTCGACAGCTTTGGTCAGCTGTGCTTTTTTCCAAAATCTTT
>DATKPL010000351.1:0-9919 GCA_035524155.1 Rhizomicrobium sp. | reverse complement strand
CTTTACCTGCCGGCGGGCGTGCGCGGACCGGCCCTTTTGCTGCTGGGCAATTTCCGCCAGATCATGAAATACAACAATGCCGCCAGCTACGCGCTGGCAGTGGGCCTTCTTGCCGACCGCATGATGGATCGCCCCGGCATCCAGGCGTCCTGGCCGCGCGGTGAAAAGCCCTTGTCGCGCGCCGACCGTCTGCGCTTCCAGACCGATCTGGCGGCGCTGGGCTATGACTCCGGCCAGCTGGACGGATTGTTGGGCCGCAAGACCCGCATAGCACTTCGGCAATACCAGGTGGCGCATGGCCTGCCGGCGGATGCCTATCCCACTGCCGACATGCTGGCGCTGCTGGACAATGACGCCAGCAAGACCGGCACGCGAACGCCCGTCACCAACTAGCGAAAATTTTCGTTCATCTTCGTTGTAACCAGCGCACCCAGCGCCGCGAATGATTTCATTGGTGCCTGCTGGATCGCGGGCGCTCGGCAGTTTTGACGTACACCGTAAACGTAAAGCCTCCCGGGAATTCACGTCGAAGGATTGGCTCTTGCCCCGCGTCCTGACAGAGACCGACATTTCCGGTTTTCGCGAAAAACTTTGCGAACGCGCCACAAAATTGTTTGTCGAGCGCGGCGCGGAAAATTTCAACATGCGCCTGCTTGCCTCCGAAATGGGCGTAAGCGCCATGACCCCCTACCGCTATTTTCGCGACAAGGACGAGATTCTCTCGCTGATCCGCGCGCGCGCCTTCACGCGGCTGGCGGATCGATTGGAACAGGCGCTTGCCACGACTGGAGCTTTGCCGGAGCGCAGCGCCGCCGTGGTGCGCGCCTATGTCCGCTTCGCGCTGGAGGAACAGGCCTGCTACAGGCTGATCTTCGACTTCGCCGAACCCAAAAACCTGGCGGCGCCCGAATTGGCCGGCGCGGAAACCCGCGCTCGTGCCGCCATGACCGCCCATCTGCACATGATGGTGGACCAGGGCTATTACAAAGGCGATCCCGAGCTGATCGGCCATGTCTTCTGGGCCAGCCTGCATGGCGTGGTGGTGCTGTATCTGGCGGACAAGCTGGATGGCGATTTCGAGTCCGTCGTGAACGAAATGTGCCGCGTGTTGAAAGACGCCTATCGGGTCAAAACGACCGTTTTATCGTAATTCGCCAAGTGCGGCCGATGCCGGGCAGCGCCGCCAGGTTGGCATAGGTGTCGGCGTCGGGGGTGAAATAGCGCGCGTCGGCCAGATTGTCGATATTCACATCGGCCTCCCACGCGCCCATGCGCAGGAAGCTGGAGAGATTCATCAGCACATAGGACGGGAAGATGATCGGATCCGGCACGGTCTGTTCGGTGCGGGAGACATAGGTGCCGCCGAAGGTCGCGCCCCAATTTTGGCCGTCGCTGGTGTAGGTCAAATAGGGACTGATCACCGCATGCGGGATCAGCGTGTCTTCGTAATTGCCGGACTTTCCGGGCAGGCTTGAGAATGTATAGACCACATAGGCGCCGCCAAAACCGTTCGCAGGCGGCACGCCGGCATCGCGCGCGGGAATATAAGCAAAGCTTTCGTCCGGCCCTTTCACGATGGTGTGCTGCAGGCTGCCTGCAAGCGTGAAGCTGAGATTGGGATTCATCACATAGCGGATTTCGGCTTCCGCGCCTTTCGAGCGCGTGCCCATCACGGTGATCACGCCACCGGCCTGTTGCAGTTGGGTGCGCTCCTGCCGGTACCAGGCCAGCGACCCCACCAGATGCTGGTCGAGAAAGGAGAATTTCGTGCCATATTCGTCGAGGAATGACGTGGAAAGCCAATCCTCATTGGCAAGCAGCGAGGTGAGAACCTGGCTGGCCTGGCCGATTTCGACCGCAGAATCCTTGGCCTGGGTGACGTAGGGCACCAGACCGAAATCGGTTTTGTAATTGAGGCTGGCGGAATAGGTGAACATGCCCTTGCCGGCCTCGCCGCTTCCCGGCTCGAATGCCAGAACGCCCTGGTCCACCGAGCGGACATTATAGGCGTCATAGCGCCCGCCCAGGATCAGATTCAGGTCCTTGTCCCAGGCAATGTCGGAGGTGGCGAAGGCGCCCGCGTCGGCGGTGGTGCTGTGCACATTGTTTTCCCAGCCCAGACCTTCCTGGCCCGCCGGCAGAATGGCGAAGGGCGAGGCGAAAATATCATTGGGCAAAGCGGGCATACTGATGTCGCGGCGATCCAGCGCGATCACGCCGCTGTTGAAACTTTCCTTGCCGATCGCGCCCACATAGCGATACGAGGCACCCACCACATTCATCAGGGTAAGGCGGCCGAAATCCTCAGTGAAATCGTACCGGACCCGCGTTTCGCCGATCAGGGTGCGATAGGAGGCGGGAAACCCGTACGAGACAAAACGATCATTCGCCAGCGTGTCGACAAAACCTTGCAGGCGAATGCGGTCGTCGCCATTCAACGACCGGCTCAGTTCCGCAAAACCCGTATGGGTGATGGTGTCGGAGAAATCCACGCCGGGGTCGATATAGACCGTGCGGCGATCGAGCATGGCCGTCCCCACACCGCTGTCCAGCGCATGGTTGGCATCGGTGCAAGTTCCGCAGCCGGGCGACGCGATATAGAGCGGCGTATAGGTGGGGCTGAAACTGTAAGGATCGCCGCCCAGATCGTTGAAGGTAAGGGTGGGCTTTCCGTGGGTGGAAAGTGAAGTATTGCTGCCGGTGACGTAGGTGCCGTTGTCGATCAGCGCCTGGGTAAGGCGGTTCCAGCCCGGCGTCTGCACATCGCCATTGGAGTGGTAGTACATGTAGTCCGATTGCATCACCCAGGGACCGGTGGCGAAATTGCCGGTCAATTCGATCAACTGATGGCTGGGATGGATGCCACGGTAATAGCTGAAGGAATCATCCAGCTCGCCATAGGCATGGATGCCGCCAGTGACCGACCCAAGGCTCAGCGGCACACCGACCTGACCGGTGGTGTTGCGCTTGGAATAACTGCCATAGGTGGCAGTGACTTCGCCCGAGATGTCGCTGTCGGTCGCGGTTTCGCTCTTGGGCACGAAATTGACCAGCCCGCCCACTTTGCCGGGACCGAAGATCACCGAGGGCGGACCGCGCACCAATTGGATTTCGGCGGCGTCGCCCAAAGGCGTGGTGTAAGTGCCCCGATCCTCCACCCGCTTGAAACCTTCGAAATAGGTTTCGGCCAAAGTGCCGCGCAGATTGACCGCGCCTTCCACGCCGTAATAGCTGGCGGTGTAGGCCGACGGCGTGATCGCGGTCAGCGTGTCCACGCCGGTGATGCCATAGCGGTCGAGCGTGGTGTCGCTGACCGCCGTCACCGCGCGCGGCGTTTCCAGCAGCGGCAAATTCAAGCCCAGCGCCGTGTCGTCGGGCTGGGTCTCGATCAGATGGGCGCGATCACCCGTGACGATGACGGTCTCGATGGTGTCGTCGGCCCGGGCCGGCGCGACGAGGCAAAGAACGACAAGGCTGGCGACCAGAAATCGAAATGGCATGCGGAAGAAATGATGTTTCAGCTGTTACATTTCTTCTGACATTTCACAGAAAAAGCCAAGCGCGGCCGGTGGTCACAAGCTAACCCATTGAATAACAACTACTTCCAGGCGGAAACAATTTCCTGGCTGGTTGCCAACAAGGCGCAATTGCGCGCAAGCGCCTTCAGCGCCCCCTCGTGCAGGCCCGGCTCATAGGCCGCCACCGCGTCCGAGGCGATGAAGACGCGATGGTCATGCTCGAACGCGTCGCGGGCGGTGGAATCGACGCAGCATTCGGTGGTAAGCCCCGCGATCACCAAGGTGTCGCACGCGATCGCCTTCAGATGCGTGTGCAGCGCCGTGCCGGAAAAAGCGCTGTAGAGGTTCTTGGAAAACACGGCTTCGCCGGGTAGCGGCGTAACGCCGATGAACTCCGCGCCCCTGCTGCCTTCGCGGCACGGCAAGGGATCGTCACCATGTCCGGTTCGCGCTTTCCAGTCCCGCATCGCCGGCGTTTCGCCCCGCGCGATCAGGCGCGCGAACAGGCACGGCACATGAGCTGTACGCGCGGCATCCAACAGAAGCGACGCGTTGCGGAGCGCGGCAATCGCCGCCGTCACGTCACAACCTTGTTTCGCCATCACGCCATCAGGGGACGCGAAATCCACCTGGCAATCGACCAGCAGAAGCGCCGTGCGCGATGGCGCGATCCAATCCTTGAGGCTGCTCATGACCGGAGGCTCGGCAATATTTCCCGGCCCGCCACGCGCAGGCCTTCCTGGTAATCGGCGAAGATCAGCATCAAGCCGTCCAGCGCGCACTCTTTGAGGAAGGAGGCGATCTTCTGGGCGCAGGTCTTGGGCGTGCCGATCACGGTGTGGGTCATGAAGGCGCCCTTGGCCCGTGCCACCATGGCGTTGTCCTTTCCGGCCAGGTTTGCACCATAGCTTTCCAGCATGCCCAGCACAGCGCCTTCATCCAGGCCGTCGCGGTATGTCTGTGCGGTGGCTTCTGCGGCGGCGTCGCTGGCGCCATGGATCACGGTGCACATGGCGTAGGTTTTGATGTCCTTGTTCAGTTTCGCGGCCAGGTCTTTGGCGCGGAGCGACGCCGCGCGTGTCTCGGCTTCGTCGCGGCCGCCTATGAAACAGATATCGGCTTCGCGCACCGAAAAGGCAAATCCGCGTTCCGACATGCCGGCGCAGATCAGATCCGGCCGGCGGAGCGGTTTGGGTTCGGACACGCAATCCTTGATGGTGAAATATTTGCCCCGGAAATCTACGCGCGCTTCCTTCCACAACCGCTTGATGATCGTGGTCCATTCGTCGGTCAGATCGTAGCGCGAATCATGATCCAGGCTCTCGTCCCAGGCATCCATCTGCTCGAACTCGCCGCGATAGGCGCCCGCCACAATGTTGAGCCCGGCGCGCCCATTGGATATGCGATCCAGAGTGGTGATCATTTTTGCCGCCACCACGGGATTGTGCAGGATGGCGTGCATGGTGGCCCAGACCTTGACCCGTTTGGTGAGCGCAGCGATGCCCGCCATCATGGTCACGGATTCGAGCGAGGTGCCCCAATGATCGGTCGTGCCGCCGAAGCCGCGCCACTTGCCCATGGACATCACAAAATCGAAACCCTCTTCTTCAGCGATCAGGGCCGCATCGCGATTCTGTGCCCAACCGCCATCAAGCGAGGGCGTATTGCGCGAGACAATCCAGCCACCGTTCGCCACCGGCAAAAACACGCCGAATTTCGCCATCACGCCCTCTGCCGGGGTGGGCGCATGGGCGCGACACCGATCAGCACGATCAGCACCAGCGCTTCCAGGATCACAAAGGCCGGGACGAAACTTCCCGCGCGATCGGAAACAAAGCCGGCAAAGGCAGGCCCCGCCGCGCCGATGGTGGAAATCAGATTGACCGCGGCGAACAATTCGAGATTCGGGCCGCGGCCGAAATAATCCAGCAGCAGGATGGTCGACGCGAAGAAGGTGAGGCCGTAACCCGCCCCCACGCCCACCGCATAGACGATCATCAGGGGCGTGCCTTGAGCCATGCTCAGAGCCATCAAACCCATGATCATCAGCGCCAGCGCCAGCAGCAAAAGCATCTTGGCACTGATCCAGCGCACCAGCACCCCGCCCAGAAACCGCGCGCCGGCATTGAACAGCGCCTCCAGGCTCATCGCGCCGCCGGCAAGCGCCACGCCCACGCCATGGCGCATCAAATGGCCCACCGCCACCGCGTTCACCGTGATCCCGACAAAGGGAAAAATGCTGTAGGCGGCGGCCAGGACGGCAAATTGCGGCGTTTTCATCGCCGCCTTGGCGGTCCATGCATCTTCCGTGATGTGAGGATCCTTTTCGCCTCCCGCATGGACATCGGTTTTCGCGTCCACCAGGACCGCACTCAGCAGGCCCGCCACGGTCACGATCACCAGCGAGACCAGCCAGTAAATGCGCCAATCATGCGCCGCCGACTGAACCCAGAGATACAGGATAGGCCCCGCGACGCCGCCCAAGCCGCCCACCGTGAAATAGAGTCCGAAGGGAAAGGACGGCTGCGCAAACAACCGTGTCAGAAGATAAGTCCCCGGCACCGTGGCCAGCAATGTGAAGCCCAGTCCCGCCAACAGACAGCCCAGGAAGTATAGTGCAAGCCCGTGTGTCACCATCAGGCAGAGAAACGCGCCCGCCATCACCAGGCTTCCTGCCACCAGGGTCGCGCGTATCCCCAGATGCCGGATCATGCTGGCAGGAATAGTGGACGTGACACCGACGGCAACACCCAACAGCGAAAATCCCGTGCCTGCCGCGCCCCAACTCCAATGCAGTTCCCCGATCATGGCCGGGAGCACCACACCCAGCGAACTGAAAGTGGTCGCGGTGATGAGGAAGAACACCACGCTCAACGCTGCCAGAGTGAGGGAAGCGCGCAAATTCATGACGTCTCCCAGGCGCGCTTGAGGTCGGAAGGAAAATCGCCCAGCGACTGGCGCATGGCCTCGCGCGCTTTGGCCCCATCGTGGCTGGCAATCGCGTCGGCCAACGCGTGATGCTCGGCGAGGGCGCGTCGGCTCTCGTCCAGCGAGGGCTCGCGCATGGTGTTGAGCCAGAAGCGCGCGGTCTGGTGATGCAAAGTCATCACCATTTTCGCCAGCACCCGATTGTGACTGGCCTGTGCCACCGCGACATGGAAGGCCTCATCCATGGCTGCCAGCGCGCGCGCGTCGTTCCGGGCAATGGCGTCCTCACCGCCCTTCAAGGTGGCACGGATGACAGCAATATCCGCCTCGGTGGCGAAGCGGCTGGCCAGTCCCGCGCACTCGATTTCGACCAGGGCGCGGGCGGCGAAAGCCTCGCGGGCCTCGACCAGGTCCAGCGCCGCCACCATGGTGCCGACGCGAGCGCGCCGGATCACCAGGCCTTCCAACGCCAACCGCGCCAGGGCATCGCGAATCCCGGCGAGCCCCCCGCCATAGCGCTTGGCAAGGGCCCGCTCATCCAGCCTTTCGCCGGGCGCCAGCCGGCCAATGATGATGTCCACCAGCAGCTGGCCATAGAGGCGCGATTTCAGAAGCTGCGGCGACCAATCGTCCAGCCCTGAATCCTTTGCGCGGGAAAGAACCGTCTTGCCAGCCATGAGCGCCCGCACAATGGTAAGATGCGCCTGCCCTTGCAAGCCGTGGCGGCCGCCCGGGAAAATGCGGGACAAGGCGAAAAAGAGATTTTCAGAAGCCCCCGCCGCCGCTTAAGCTTCATCCGGGCGCTTTCAGAGGGGATTGCCATGATGCCAATGATGCCGATCAGCATGTCCACTTTCATCTTCATGACGATGGCGGAAGCACTGTTCGCGATTCCCGCAGGCCTGGTCTTGAAGCGCACCGGCCATTCCCCCTGGTGGGCGCTGCTCTGCTTTATTCCGGTGGCAGCCCTGCTGGGCCTGTGGGTGATGGCGTTCACGTCCTGGACGCCGGCACGTCCCCTCACGGAATAAGATGCACGCCGGCCAGGTTGTTCCTGGTCCGGGCCATTTCTTCGGGTGTGACTTTGGCGCCGATGCGCGCCTGGGTAAGGGCCTGGGCCGTGAATGCGGGGCCTTTGTGGCTCTCCAGGCCCACGACATAATTCAGTATCGCCGCCAATTCGGCGTCCTTCAAATTGTCGAAGGCCGGCATGATGCCCAGGATCTTGCGGCCATCGACGATGATGGTGCCGCTCATCCCGGTCAGTACCAGTTGCGCAAGAAAAACGCGGCCGCGCGAATCGGCAGCGATCTTGTTGACCCGGCCGGCGAGCCTAGGATATTCGCCCGGCACGCCGGTGCCGCCCACCTGGTGGCAGCCGACACAATATTCATTGAACATCGTCTCGCCGCTTTCCGCCCAAGCCGGCGCCGTCCAGAAAAACGCCGGTGCGGCGAAACACGATATCGCGAGCAGAAGACCGGCGAAGCGCATTCGCATGCTCATGTGCGGAAGCGGGAATAGAGCTCGGCGATCACGGCAACCGCATTATCGGCTTCGGTGCGGTCGGCGAGTTCACGGCTGTTGTTATAGCCGCGCATGTCGCCGCCATTGAGATCCTGCACCACGATGCCGTCGCGCCGCGACAGGATGGAAACGCCCCTATAGTAGAACCCATAATTGACTTCCGGCTGGGGGATCAACCATTGGATCTGGCCGCGCACCGGCACGATGGAATTGTCGTTCCACCACTCCCGCGCCGCATAACCGGGGCAGTTGATCACCACTTTCTCTTTCAACTGGGTCAGATCATTGGGCGCGTGGAATTCCTTGCGCACGAATTTGCCGCCGGCGGTGAAGAAGTCGGTCATCAGGGTATGGCCGTAATCGGCGATGTTGAACTGCATGGATTCCGAGCGGCTCACATATTTGACGGGGAACGGCGTCGAGCCTTCCGGCAATTGCTGCGCGCGCGGCGTGAGATCGCGGATGCGGTCGCTATATTCGCCGAAGATCAGATCGCCCGGTTTCCGCTCTTCCGCTTCTGCGCGCCCCTCGGACGGCGTGTCGGACAGCGTATAGCGGTCGGTCCATTCCACCGGCGTGCCCGGCAATCCCAGATATTGGCGATACGTCTTGAAGGAGAAGCGCGCCATCTGCTCCCATAATTCGCCGAATTGCGGGCCGGCTTCGTCGCGGAGCGAAATGCGCGAATCCGGCGTCCAGCTTCCGGTGGCGCGTGCCGAGCGTGTCTGGGGCAGAAGATCGCGGGCATAGATGGTGACGGCGGCGCCCGCGCGCTGCGCCATGATCGCCGACGTGAGACCGATCACGCCGCAGCCGATCACCGCGACCTCTTTGGGACTGTTCACCAGCGCTTTCTGGATCGCCAGATTGGCCGAGCCCCAGGACAGCGACCAGCCCGAGCCGCCATGGCCGTAATTGTGCACCACCAGCGCGTCGCCGATCTGCTCGGCCTCGATGCGCGGGCCTTTGGCGCGGAAGGGTCGCAGGCAGACCGTGATGTCGAACAGGCGATCGGGATGGGCACGCACGGGGGCCAGCGGCGGCGGAATATCATCGGCGGCCAGACCCGCAATATTGAGACCTTGGCGCGGCCCCATGGCGGTGGTGCAACCGGCGAGGCCCAAGCCGCTCAACGCCAGCGAGCCCTGGATCAGGCGCCGCCGGTTCATATCCCTTGCCGCCATCGCGCACTCCCCGAAACCCCGCTTCGCAGCAAAGGGTTACACAGGGTCGCCACGCGCGCAAGAAGCAGGAGCGGGAGCCTGACGCATCAGGCAATTTCCGCCATGCGGGACAAGACGCCCGCGACGAAGAGATCGAGCGGTCCCTCGCGATAAAGAAAACCCTGGATCTGGGCCCGTTGCGCCGCTTCCAGATCGCTCTCTTTATCTCCGATCAAAAAAGACTGGGTCAGGTCGACGGGCCATGACTTCGCCAGATCGAGAATCATGCCGGCGCCGGGTTTGCGGCAGGAACAGGCTTGGCGATACACGGGGCGCTTGGCGTCGGGATGATGCGGGCAATAACGGACATCGTCGATCTGCGCACTGTCGGCCCCCAACAGGGCGCGCATCTGCGCATGCAGGGCCTCGACGTCCTTTTCCTCATAATAACCATGGGCCACGCCGGCCTGATTGGTGATCACGAACACCAGATAGCCGGCATCGCGGCAAAGGCTGATGGCGCGGGCAGCACCTTCGATCAGGTCAAAGCGATCGAGACTCCCCACATAACCATGATCGCGGTTGATCACGCCGTCGCGGTCGAAGAAGGCGGCCGGCTTCAAAGCCGTCATTCGCGCGCGCGGTGGATCAGGGAGCTGGTGCTTTGCTCGGGCGTCAATTCGGCCAGCACCACCTCGCCGCCATAGGATGAAACGAAATCCGCCCCCACCACGTCTTCGCGCTTGTAATCGGCGCCCTTGACCAGCACATCGGGCCGCAAGG